>CAYMRT010000084.1:0-6731 GCA_964392885.1 uncultured Desulfobacterales bacterium
AAATTAACAGTTTTAGTATTGATCAGATTGTAAATAATATACTGGAAAATTGTCTTAACAAAAAAAGTATTATTAAAGCCCATATTTCTTCATTTCAAAATATAAGCCAATTAAAACAGGCAATAGTTTCATTTGGAGCAAGTGGTTTTTTAAGGTTTGAGGTTAATGGAAGGCTATTTTTGTTTGATGATTTTGAAGAAGTTTTAGACAATCTTTCTCCTCCGTTTAATTTATTTGTAGTAGTTGATAGAGTTGTTCCAAGGCCTCATGTAATACAGAGGATATACGATTCAGTTAGAACGTCACTCGATATTTCAAGTGGAAATATTTATTGCAGTTGTGAATCAAAAGAATTTTTCTTTTCTATGGATTTATTTTGTCAAAGCTGCCAAAAGATTTTTGATCAAGGAGATGTAAAAAGGAGTTTTTGTGGTTTTAGTTATGATGAGATTTTAAATCAAACTATTTCTGAGTGTAATGAATTTTTCATTAATATTCGTAAGTTAGATTCATCATATTCTAAATGGTTAATTGAAGTAATTAGGGACTATTTAAAAACTCTAATTAACTTAGATCTGGGTCACCTACCATTAAAAAGATCTGCTCCCACGTTGTCAGCTGGTGAGCTTTTAAAAGTAAATATAGCATCAACCATGACCAAAAAGATGAATGGGGTTCTTTATATATTTGATGAAGTAATTTCTTTATTACCCCAAAAAGAACGCCCTCTAATTTGTTCTTTTCTGCAAGGAATTGTTAATGAAGGGAATACTTGTGTAATTATTGATCATTGCCAAGAGGCTATAAAATTGAGCGATTATATTGTTTTGATTGGCCCTGAGGCAGGAGAGAAGGGAGGAGAAAAGATATATGAAGGATATGACAAAGAGCCTATTTATAAGGACATAGAAGAGTCATTATTTTTCTTTAAAAATTTAAAAAAAGAAAAACAGAGTCTGTCATTTAAAAAAGAGGAGTTTATAGAGTTTGAGTTACCTAAAAAAAATAATTTTAAAGGAGGGAAAGTTCAGCTTCTTAAGGCTAGTCTAAATGTAATATTGGGACCTACTGGGTCTGGTAAGTCGAGTTTATTAAATTTGTTGCTTGAATCATCAAGAGAAAGTAATGAAGCTAATATGCCAGTGTTTGTAGAACAGGTTCCAGTGATTCCGACAAAATATTCGCTGGTGTGTTCTTATATAGGGATATACTCTTTTATCCGAAAGATTTTTAGCTCTACAAAAGATGCCCAATCTTATGGAATTACAAGCGATTTTTTTTCTATATCAAAGAAAGGAGGGAGGTGCCAAGCTTGTAAGGGAATGGGAGTGGCTGAAGACAACTTATTTGTATTACATGGAACACCTTGCCCTGTATGCAAAGGAAGACGTTTCAATCCTTCAATATTGCAAATAAAATACAAAAACAAAGACATCTCTGAAGTATTAAATATGACATGTCGCGAAGCCGCGAATTTTTTTGCGAATTATAAAAGCATCTTAAGGGTTCTTAACTTAATGGAGAGGATAGGCCTTTCCTATTTAAGATTGGGACAGCCACTTTTTACACTTTCTTCGGGTGAAAAACAGAGACTCAAACTTACAAGATTTTTGCGAAAAAGTGGCCAAAATAAGAAAATGATTTTACTTGATCACCCCTCTAAGGGGTTACATCCAAAGGATTTAGTATTACTTTATAATCTTTTTACTGAACTATGTGAGAATGGACATACAATAGTATTTGCAGAAAATAACGAGCTTTTAATAGAGGCTAGCATGTGGCATATTGAATTAGATCGAAATGGAAAGATTTTGTGTCAATTTTAGAAAAATTTTAAAATAAAAAAGGCTGCATTAAAAATGCAGCCTTTTTTATGCATAAATTCGATCAATTAACTATTTTTAATTAGCCTCCAAGACCAAAGATTGTCATAAGTTTTGGAAGCATTGGGTTTGCGTAGAGTGCAATAAGAGCAACAACGAGTGCGTAAATGGTAAGAGATTCGATAAGAGCCAAACCGATGAACATTGTAACAGTGAGCTTACCTGCAAGTTCAGGGTTTCTAGCTGTACCATCCAAACAACCCTTAGCACAGTGACCCATACCAACACCGCAACCAGAAGCTGCGATACCAACACCAAGACCAGCAGCTAATACAGATGCTGCCATCAAGAAACCGACATGGCCTCCTTTTGCCACATCATCACCAGCAGCAAAAGAGACAGCTGCTAACCCTAGCACAAAAAGAGCAGTTAGAACGGAAATCCAAGAAATCTTTTTCACTTTAAAAACCTCCTTTTTCAATTTTTTATATGGCCTTCTTCTTTTTCTCTATACTAATGAGCTCCTGCCATAGCCTCAACTGAATAAACAACAGAAAGAACATAGAATATAAAGGCTTGGAGGAGACATACTAACACACCAAGTATCATGATTGGTAGAGGTGCAAGATATGGCCCTGCCAACATGAATAACAGCCCCAAAAGAATTTCTTTTGAAACCATGTTTCCAAAGAGTCGGATTGAAAGACTTAATATTCTTCCAATATGACTAAATATTTCAATAGGAAACATCATGGGTGCCATTGCTGGAATTGGCCCCATAAAGTGTTTGATATATTTGACCCCATGAAACCTGATCCCAAGAATATGGTATGTAACAATGGAGATGGCTGTGCAACCAAGTGTTACGTTAAGATTAGCAGTAGGGGACATAAATCCTGGAATAAGCCCTAAATAATTGGCAATCAAGATATAAAACATAAATGTAGTCATCATAGGAAAGATGATTTTAGTCTTCTCTGGATCATGAGTTTGATCATTGATAAAGTTTTCAGACCAATCAACAAAAATTTCCATCAAGTTTTGGAGCCCCTTTGGAGTTTTAACATTAAGATTTGATGTGGCTGCCCAAGCAATCAACAAACAAATGATCATAGCCAAATAGCTATATTGCATATGGGGAGCAAGTATTTGTGCAAGTGCACTTTCACCTCCATGGGCAGGCAACCCTAACGCCTCAAGCAGAAGACTCAAAAACAGTAAAGGATGTTCCATGATTATATCGCCTCCTTAAATTTAACTCTATAAAAAAGCATACCTATTACCAATAGATAGAAATTAATTACTGCAACAGATAGCCCAATAAATAGGCCTATTGGTGAGAAATATTCCTTATAAAACAAAATTGCAACTGTAACAGCAAGAGCAATGAGCCCCATCCGTACGGCCATTCCTGCATAATATACAGCCATACTTCTCCATCTCATTACTCTATTGCAGTCTTTATTAAGGCCTATACAGTTAAGATTTGCTATTAATCCGCCAATTAGGATCCCTGATGCCACTTTTGTAGGAAAGAAAAAGAGAGAGGTTAGCGTAAGAAGAGCTAATATTATCCAATTTATGCCAAGAAATATCTTAATAAATCTTAGATCAAGATTTCCTGTAAGTATGCTCTTTAGATTTACTTGATTTTGAATCAAGTTTTTGATCCCCCGTCCTTTCCCCTTTTTTCTTTTCAGCCTCTTTAGAAAACCTTTTTGTAAGAATTATAAAATTCTTAATTCCTCCTCCAAGGCCAAAAAGAAAAAATAATATTGTAAGCCATGGATACGTTTTATCTTCAAAAAGCTTTGTATCCAAGTAATAACCTGTTAGCACTCCAGCAAATGTAGAAAATACTACTGAGAGTGCTATGGTAGTGGCATTTGTAAAATGGCGTAATGCCTCTGCCAACTCTTGTCGGAAGGTACCCATTTATACCTTCCTGATAGGCAGCTTTGTTTGGACGCTAACTATTACTTTTATACTCTGCTGCCTATTTTCCATTGCTAAAACTGATAGCATATTCTTAGAGGTTATGCAAGAACTTTGAATGATGATTCATTCGCTTCTATTGCATATTCAATATCATCCCAAGTATGTGCAAGAGAAATAAAGGCTGCTTCAAATTGGGAGGGTGCTAGATACACGCCATTTTCAAGCATTTGCCTAAAATATTTTCCATAAAATTTTGTATCACTAGTCATGGCATCTTGAAAATTTCTAACAGGACTTTCTACTCCAAAGAAGCACGTCATCATAGATGCTATTTTTTGGATTTTACATTTAATATTATAGGCTTTTGAAAGCTCTGCTAATGCATTTGCCATATAGTCCATTTTTTCTTTAAGCAGATCATATGTGCCAGGTCTAGAAAGTATTTCCAAAGTTTTTATGCCTGCAGCAGTGGCAAGAGGATTTCCTGAAAGGGTACCGGCCTGATAAACAGGACCGTCTGGTGCAATATGGTCCATTATTTCAGCTCTTCCTCCATAAGCACCTACAGGAAGCCCACCGCCAATTATTTTTCCAAGGCATGTTAAGTCAGGCATAACTCCAAAAAATTCCTGGGCTCCACCAAGGCTTAAACGAAATCCAGTAATTACTTCATCAAATATCAGCACAATTCCATTGTCTTGGGTGATTTGCCTTAAATAAGGCAAAAAGTCATCATCTGGAAGGACAACTCCCATGTTTGCAGGTACAGGCTCAACAATTACTGCTGCAATATCTTTTCCTTCTTTAGCAATGGCTTCTTCTAGGGCACTTTTGTCATTAAAAGGGATTGCAATGGTATTCTGGACTACTTCTTCTGGAACCCCTGGGCTACCAGGTATGCCTAAAGTAGCAACCCCTGATCCAGCCTTCACTAGAAATGAGTCAGCATGGCCATGATAACATCCGTCAAACTTAATTATTTTTTTCTTACCAGTATATCCTCGTGCAAGTCTTATGGCACTCATTGTGGCTTCTGTGCCAGAGTTTACTAGTCGTACCTTTTCAATTGAAGGTACGACTTCAACTATCATTTCTGCCAATTTTACTTCTCTCCATGTTGGGATACCAAAGCTTGTTCCCTCTCTGGCCGCCTCTTCAACAGCAGCAATAACCTCAGGATGAGCATGACCAAGAATTAAAGGGCCCCAAGAGCCTACAAAGTCAAGATAAGCGTTGCCGTCAACATCATATATCCAACTTCCACTGCCTGACTCTACAAAAATAGGATCTGTACCAACAGACTTACAAGCACGAACAGGGCTGTTTACGCCTCCTGGTATTACTTCTTTTGCCTTTGCAAAGAAATTTTGAGACATCATGTGATGATGCATCCTTTTATTCTCCTTAATCAGTGTTTAAAATATTAAAGTTATTATGGTACTAATTTACCCTGAATATCAATTCAATTTCAAGCTAAGAATTTGGTTAAGTTATATTTGGGCTTTTATTCTGTTTGTTCTTTTGCCTGTTGTTGGAGTGTGGTTTTCGGGGAAGGATATTTCTCCCTATTTGGAGTTCCCTCCAGTAACTAAATATGTAAATCATGCATCTAGAAATTTTTTTATTTTTGTAATGGGGCTAATATCTTTATTGCTAATTCTTTTTCCATTTATAAAACGTCTTTTTTTTACAACTCCATTGATTTTGTTTAAAAAGAGGTTTCAGTTCCCAATATGGGGCATTGCAGGAATTCTTTTAATGATTTTTTCGTGGCTGTTGGCATGGGGGCTTATAGAAGGGCTTTGGTGGTTACGGCCTTACTATTTCGCTCCATTGTGGATTGGTTTTATCGTATTTGTAAATGCAATGACCTTTATTAGCAAAGGTTGCTGTGTGATGCTTTCTTATCCCTTTAGGTTTATCACACTTTTCCCAGTCAGTACCATTTTTTGGTGGTATTTTGAATTTTTAAATAGATTTGTTCAAAATTGGCATTATGTTGGAGTAGAAAGATTCTCTTCTGGACAGTATGCTGTTATAGCAAGTATTTCTTTTTCTACTGTGCTTCCTGCAGTGGTTTCAATGTTTGAATTTTTAAAGGAGGCGCTAAATTTAAAAGCAGCATTTAATAACTTTTATAGGATACAGATAAGAAAAAGAGGGTTGTTGGCAGCCTTTCTTTTTATATTTTCTGCCAGTGGAATGCTTTTTTTAGGAATTTATCCAGATATATTGTTTCCTATTATCTGGGTATCACCACTTATTATATTATGTTCTGTTCAGGTCTTCTTTAATGTAAAAACCATCTTTTATAAACTGTCTTATGGAGACTGGGAGGAAGTTATAGCTTTTTGCTTGAGTGGACTTATTTGTGGTTTTTTTTGGGAAATGTGGAATTTTTATAGCTATCCAAAGTGGATTTACCTGATTCCATATGTTAGCTATTTTAAAATTTTTGAAATGCCACTTTTGGGATATGCGGGCTATTTGCCATTTGGGCTTGAATGTGGAGCAATTATTTTGCTGGTCTTACCAGTAAGATTTGTTTATCAAGACGATTTTATAACTCCCTAACTTTAACTCATGTCCTTTATTCCCCTGCAACCTTCTGTTTTTTTGTTTAAGGTTTTATGAGTTGCTATCTTAAAAACTTTGCTAACCTTTTAGAAATTTTTTTGATTACCTTATATAGTGATTTAATTTTAATAGTTCAAGTTTATATGGTAACAATTTATTACAATAGTTTGTGAATCACTACTGCTCTTTATTTTCTAACTTTAGGATTGTTAATTTTTGAGTTACTTTAATTACCAAAGAAACTTTTTTACATCTTGTCTAATAAATCTTTTCTTCATATGATTTATTTTTATCAAACAAGGGTCTAATGGAGGTGGAGAAGTGGATTATTCACAGATTCTTGAACAACTCGATACCTTTTATATTGGAAACGAGCTGGATCCAGCAACAGCC
>CAYMRT010000085.1:0-10352 GCA_964392885.1 uncultured Desulfobacterales bacterium
TGTAACAATGACTTACCCTCTTATTGGGAACTATGGAGTAAATCCAGAAGATGAGGAATCTCTTGGAATTCATTTGAGTGCCTTTGTTGTAAGGGAATATGAGGAAGATTACAGCAACTGGAGAGCTACAGGGAACCTTGCCAATTATCTTAAAAAGCACGGAATTCTTGGCATTGAACAGGTAGATACAAGGGCCATTACAAGGCATATTCGTCTTGCTGGTGCAATGAAGGCTGTAATATCAACAGAGGATTTAAACGAGGCTTCTCTTGTTGAAAAGGCCAAAAATAGTCAAGGTCTTGTAGGGCTTGATCTTGCAACAAAGGTTACATGCAAGAAACCCTATGTGTGGGAAAAAAATAAAATACTTGAGCTTGAAAACATTAAAAACGAGAGTTTATCACGTCTTGATTCATGGAAAGAAGCAAGATATAGGGTGGCAGTTATAGATTGTGGCTTAAAATTTAATCAATTAAGGCTTTTTAGCCAAAGAGGGTGTCAGTGTGTTGTATTTCCTGCCAGGGCGTCTTCTGAGCAGCTTCTTGCTATAAATCCTGATGGGATTTTCATCTCAAACGGCCCAGGAGATCCTGCCGCTGTAACACATGTAATAGAGACTGTTAAAGGACTAATTGGGAAACGGCCAATTTTTGGTATATGCCTTGGTCATCAAATTTTATCTCTAGCACTTGGTGCCAAGACATATAAGCTAAAATTTGGACATAGAGGAGGCAATCAACCTGTAAAAGATCTTGAGACTGGTAAAATAGAGATTACTGCTCAAAATCATGGATTTGCTGTGGATGAAACGACCCTGCCAAACGGGGTAGAGGTAACCCATATCAACCTTAATGACAATACTGTTGAGGGCATAAGCCATAGGGAAATACCAGCATTTTCAGTGCAATATCATCCAGAAAATGCACCAGGCCCACATGACTCAGAATATCTCTTTGATAGGTTTATAGACCTTATGGCACAGGAAAAAAACTAGGAAAACGAGGATTATAATAAAAGAGTATGCCAAAGAGAACAGATCTCAAAAAGATTTTAATAATAGGTTCAGGCCCAATCGTTATTGGTCAGGCATGCGAGTTTGATTACTCAGGCACTCAAGCATGCAAGGCACTTAAAGAAGAAGGTTATGAAGTAGTACTTGTAAATTCAAATCCTGCTACCATTATGACAGATCCTGAGGTGGCAGATAGGACTTATGTAGAGCCAATAACTCCTGAGATAGTCATTAAGATACTGGAAAAAGAACGGCCAGACGCCATATTGCCTACCTTAGGCGGACAGACAGGGTTAAACACTGCAGTTGCAGTGGCTGAAACTGGTATTTTAGATCGTCTTGGCATTGAAATGATTGGTGCTTCTCCTGAAGTAATTCACAAGGCAGAAGACAGAGAAAAATTTCGTGCTGCTATGGAAAATATCGGCCTTCGCATACCTAGAAGCGCTATTGTTCGTTCTATGGAGGAGGCAATTAGTGCAGCAAAGGATATAGGCTTTCCTATAATTGTACGTCCTTCCTTTACCCTTGGAGGCTCAGGCGGTGGAATTGCTTATAACATGGATGATTTAAAGGCCATTTGCAAGCAAGGGTTGGACTTGAGCATGATCCATGAAGTGATGCTAGAAGAGTCTGTGATTGGTTGGAAGGAGTTTGAGCTAGAGGTAATGCGCGATAAAAAAGACAATGTTGTGATTATTTGTAGCATTGAAAATCTTTATCCAATGGGAGTGCATACAGGTGATAGTATAACTGTTGCCCCTGCCCAAACCCTCTCTGACAAAGAATATCAATATTTAAGAGATGCCTCTCTTTCTATAATCAGAGAAATTGGAGTTGAGACAGGAGGCTCGAATATCCAATTTGCGGTAAACCCTGAAAATGGAGACGTGGTGGTAATTGAAATGAATCCAAGGGTGTCTCGATCATCTGCCCTTGCGTCTAAAGCGACTGGTTTCCCGATAGCAAAGATTGCTGCAAAACTTGCAATTGGTTACACCCTTGATGAGATACCAAATGATATTACTAGGGAAACAATGGCTTCATTTGAGCCAACAATTGACTATTGTGTTGTAAAGATTCCCCGCTGGACATTTGAAAAATTTCAGGATGCTGAAGATCTCTTAACCACATCCATGAAAAGTGTCGGAGAAACAATGGCTATTGGTCGCACCTTTAGAGAGGCACTTCAAAAAGGGCTTCGTTCCTTAGAAATAGGCCGTTTTGGTTTGGGCTTTGATGGGAAAGATCCTTGGGATAAGGAGGGAAAACTTCCAGACATTGAAGAAGTAAAAAATAAGCTTAGAATTCCAAATTCAAAGAGGATTTTTTATATCCCTCATGCACTTGAAAGAGGTCTGTCAATTAGAGAGGTAAGCAAACTTACTGGCATAGATCCCTGGTTTATCTTTCAAATTGATAAAATAAGGCGTTACGGTAACGAAATAAAAGAGCAAGGAGAAAAGGCTTTAGATAATATTTATGCTATAAAAAGGGAAGGGTTTTCAGACAGACAAATCGCATATCTTACAGGAAAAAGCGAAAATGAAATTAGAAAATTAAGATTTGAAAGGGGCATAAAGCCTGTTTATAAACTTGTTGACACTTGTGCTGCAGAATTTGAGGCTTACACTCCTTATTATTATTCCTCCTACGAGTCTGAAAGTGAGTCGAGAAGAAGCTCTAGAAAGAAAATTATGATACTTGGAGGTGGACCCAACAGAATAGGACAGGGAATTGAATTTGACTATTGTTGTGTACATGCCTCTTTTGCCCTTAAGGAAGAAGGCATTGAAAGCATAATGGTCAACTCAAATCCCGAGACAGTTTCTACTGATTATGATACCTCTGACAAGCTCTATTTTGAACCTTTAACCCTGGAAGATGTTCTTCATATTGTTGATGCAGAAAAGCCTGATGGCGTTATTGTGCAATTTGGCGGTCAGACTCCATTAAATTTAGCTGTGCCACTTGAAAAGGCTGGAGTAAAAATAATTGGAACAAGCCCTTCAAGCATTGATATGGCAGAAGATAGAGAAAGTTTCCAAAAAATGCTTAAAAAATTAGGGCTTGTTCAACCTGCAAATGGTACGGCTTTTACATTGGAAGAGGCCCTTAAGATAGCTCAAGAGATTGGCTATCCTGTAGTTGTTCGCCCTTCGTATGTGCTTGGAGGAAGGGCAATGCGAATCGTGCATGATGAGCAAGGGCTAAGGGAGTTTATGGAAGAAGCGGTAGAGGTATCTGAAGGTCATCCTGTTTTAATTGACAAATACCTACAAGATGCCATTGAAATAGATGTTGATGCCATATCTGATGGAGAGGTTACTATAATTGGCGGTATTATGGAACACGTTGAAGAGGCTGGTATTCATTCAGGAGATTCTGCATGCGTGCTTCCACCTCATAGGATTAGTGATTCCATGATAGAAGAGATAAAAGATGCCACCAGAAAAATGGCCAAGGAGTTGAATGTAATTGGTTTAATGAATGTCCAGTATGCAGTTAAGGATGAACAACTTTATGTGTTAGAGGTCAACCCAAGGGCATCAAGGACTGTTCCTTTTGTCAGTAAAGCAACAGGGATACCTTTGGCAAAGCTTGCAACTAAGGTAATGATTGGCAAGAGCTTGAAAGAGCTAGGGCTTGTTAAGGAGCCAAAAGTGAAACATGTATCTGTTAAAGAGTCTGTATTCCCATTTAGAAAGTTTCCAGGGGTTGACATAATCTTAGGGCCTGAAATGAAGTCAACTGGTGAGGTAATGGGGATTGATTCTAGTGTAGGGATGGCCTTTGCTAAAAGTCAGTTCGCAGTAGGGCTTAAACTTCCGCTTTCAGGTACTGCATTTTTAAGTATAAAAAAAGGCGATAAAGAATCACTTTTAGATACAGCCAAGGTCCTTGAAAGGGAAGGCTTTAGAATCCTTGCAACAAGTGGCACTGCCAGATATTTAAATGATCATGGAGTGAAATGCGAAAAGGTATTAAAATTTTCAGAAGGTCGGCCAAATGTCGTTGACATGATGAAAAATGGCGAGATTGATCTTGTAATAAATACGCCAAGTGGCAAAAAACGTACCCTTTCAGATGCATATCACTTAAGGCGGACAGCCCTTGAGCTTGAAATCCCCTATTTTACTACTGTGGCAGGTGCTAAAGCAGCAGTACAGGCAATATTGGCTTTAAAAAAGAGAGACATGGAAGTTAAACCTCTACAAGAATATTATTTGGAATAGCAATGAACAAACCGTGTACCATTTCTTGTAACAATTTTTGGAAAACTAGGCGTTTTCATCCTGGTCCAAAAGAAGAATGTGGGATATTTGGTGTCTATGGCCATGAAGACGCAGCGAAGCTTACCTACTTTGGCCTTTATGCTCTGCAACACAGAGGTCAGGAAAGTGCAGGTATTGTAGCATCAGATGGAAAAAATGTAAGTGAATACAAGGCCATGGGCCTTGTAAATGACGTATTCAATGAAAGAAGGCTTAGAGAACTTAAGGGACATCTTGCAGTAGGTCATGTGAGATATTCTACAACAGGCTCCTCTGTGCTACAGAATGCTCAACCATTTTGTGTAAACCATGCAGGTTGTACTTTAGCAGTTGCACATAATGGTAATCTTGTTAATGCCAGCCAAATTAGGAAGGAGCTTGAAAATTTTGGCTCCATTTTTCAAACTACTATGGATAGTGAGGTGATTGTTCATCTCCTTGCAAAGGCTTGGAAAAAGGGCATACAAGAGGCCATAGGCCATGCCATGACGCTTATTAAAGGCGCATATAGCGTGCTTATTCTTACAGAAAAGGCACTTATAGCCTTTAGAGACCCGCTTGGTTTTAGGCCTCTTTCCATAGGAAAAATGCCAAATGGCGCATATGTGCTTGCATCTGAGACTTGTGCGTTTGATCTTATTCAAGCTGAATACATTAGAGAGGTCGAAAGAGGAGAAATAGTCATTATAGATGAAAATGGCCTCAGTTCTTTTACTGCCCTTCAAGCTGAGAAAAGATCAAACTGCATTTTTGAATTTATTTATTTTGCAAGACCTGATAGCAACATTTTTGGAAAAAATGTCTATAATTTTAGAAAGGCCCTTGGAGCTGCTCTAGTAAATGAAATTACCATTGATGCAGATTTTGTAATGCCTTTCCCAGACTCTGGCAATTATGCGGCAGTGGGTTATGCACAGGCTGCTAAAATGCCTCTGGAATTGGCGGTAATACGAAATCACTATGTAGGACGTACTTTTATTCAGCCAACGCAAGCCATGCGAGATTTTGGCGTAAGAGTAAAGCTCAACCCCGTAAAGGATGTGATTAACGGGAAACGAGTGGTAATTATGGAAGATTCTATTGTAAGAGGTACAACCAGCCGTACAAGAATTAAGGCAATAAGAGACGCAGGCGCAAAAGAGATATCTATGCTTGTTAGCTGCCCACCTATTAAATATCCTTGTTTTTATGGTATCGATTTTTCAACAAAAGGTGAACTTATTGCAGCCAAAAAAAGGGTTGAAGAGATAAGAGAATATCTAGGTCTCGATGCCCTCCATTATCTAAGTATAGAGTCCATGATAAAAGCAGCTGGTTCAAATTCAGATCGTTTTTGTTTAGCATGTTTTAATGGCAAATATCCTACTGAGGTTGATTTTAATGTCGGCAAGTTCAGCCTTGAAAGATGAGGACAAGTCTATTTCTATAATTGAAGAAGGCAAAAAGGCCATTGAAATTGAGATAGAGGGACTTAAGCTTGTCAAAAACAAGCTTGGGAAGGGGTTTGAACAGGCTGTTTATACAATACTGGCATCAAAAGGTAGAGTAGTAGTTACTGGCATCGGGAAATCAGGTTTAGTAGGCAGAAAAATTGCGGCAACACTAGCAAGCACAGGAACTCCATCAATTTTTTTACATCCTGTAGAAGCTATGCATGGAGATCTTGGTATAGTTATGCCAGGAGATGTGATAATTGCCATATCGAATAGTGGCGAAACACAAGAGCTTAATGCACTAATGCCTGCTTTTAAAAACAGAAATGTCCCAATAATTGCCTTAACAGGCAAGGAAGATTCCACCTTAGCCCAAATAGCTTCGTGTGTAATTAATACTGGAGTAGAAAAAGAAGCTTGTGCCCTTGGTCTTGCACCAACAGCCAGCACTACAGCAACCTTAGCAGTAGGAGATGCACTTGCAGTGGTGCTTTTAAGGCTTAGGCGTTTTAGTGAAGAAGATTTTAGGCGTAATCATCCAAGTGGCACCCTTGGAGAGAGGCTCAAAGTGTGTGTAAAAGAGGTTATGATTAGAGGAGAAGGGATACCTCTTGTTAAGACAGGGACAATCATGAGGGAAGTTGTCAACGAAATAGACAAAAAAGGGCTTGGTGCAGTATTAGTACTTGATGCCAGAGAGCTTCTAGTTGGTATTGTGACCGATGGAGATTTAAGACGAGCTATGATAAAATATGGCCTAGATTTTTATGAAAAAAAGGTAGAAGAAATAATGACTGCAAATCCCAAAAGTGTCATGCCTGAAGCACTAGCAGCAGATGCGTTGGCGTTAATGGAAACTCATCTTATCACTGTACTTCCAGTAGTGGGGCAGGATGGCAGACTTTGTGGTATTGTGCACTTGCATGACCTCCTTGGTAAAGGACAATTTAAGTTCATAATTTAATTTTTAGGAGTAAAGATATGGCCAGAGGATTAAATAAGGTGATGTTAATTGGTCGCCTTGGTGCAGATCCAGAAATAAGATATACGGCAGATGGGACACCTGTTGTAAATTTTAGCCTTGCGACTGACTCTCCCATCAAGAGAAATGATCAATGGGAGACAGAGACAGAGTGGCATAGGGTAGTTGCATGGAGAAGGCTTGCCGAAATATGTAATGAATATCTGAGCAAAGGACGTTTGGTATATGTGGAAGGAAGACTCAGAACCAGATCATGGGAAGATAGAGACGGAAATAAGAGGTGGACTACTGAGATAATTGCAAAGGATATTCAGATCTTAGATACTAAAGGCACACCAGAAGAGGCAGGAGAAACAGATCTTGCTCCACCTGAGCCTCCTATTGAGGATGATGTGCCCTTTTAAGCTAACTTCTAACAGAAGTATCTACAGCTTTGCACAGGAATATTAAGAAGCCCTGCTATCTTGCAAACAGATCTTCTGGAGCATGTATAACAGATGCTTTCAATTTGAAATGTAAAATCAAACTCTAAATCTTTTGCCTTTGGGCTAACCAGCTTTGGAGTGGTTTGAAGCGATTTCTTTGAAATAGTTCGTATAGCTTCGCAACTCATTGTCAAGTTATCCTTTTCAGAATTATTTAGGAAAAATTTTTCCTGCAAGATGGAAAAATTTTTCCTTTATATATGTTGAAATTTTATTCTCTTCCTTTAAGAAAAGGAATTTAGATTTCTTTTTATTTTATTTCGGCATTTTTTTTGAATTCTTTTAAAAAGAAAAATTTGTGGGGAGGAATTTAGTGCAGGCCCGTATTATAGCCTTTGATCCTACCTCAAAAATGTGGATGGAAATACCTCTTTCTTGGTTAACTGTTTTATTTTTTATTTGGATTTCTTCTCTGCTAGACTACTTCCTAACATTGTTGCAGATATTTCATGGCATAATGGAATTAAATCCAATACTTGCTCCATTTTTTCATTCAGATCAATATATTTTAGCTTTTTTTGTCAAAATGGGGCTAACATTTGTTGGCATATTGCTTTTGTCTATCCTTTATAAAAGCCCGTTAGCTAAAAAAGCAGGCTACTTTCTCTCCATTGTATATTCGTGTCTTCTTGTTTATCATATCTTAAATCTAAGTTTAATTGCTAATTACTAGGCAAAATAACGAGTAACTCTTTATGGTAAACTTTAAAACAAAAAAAGGGAGGCGTTTCCCTTTAGGGGCCACTTGCATGGAAAATGGGGCGAATTTTTGCGTTTTTTCAAGGCATGCCACCTCTCTGGAATTAATTTTATATGAAAAGCCTACTTCTTTAGAGCCTCTTGAAATTATTCCTCTTACTCCCGAACAAAATAGAGATTTTTACTTTTGGAATATTTTTGTAGAAAATGTTCAACCGGGAATGGCTTATTCTTGGAGAGCAAGTGGTCCAGATGATACCAAGATTTCTGGTTTTAGATTTAACAAAGAGCGTATGCTTTTAGACCCTTGGGCAAGAATAGTATATGATGGATTTTGGAATAGAAATGAGGCAAAAAATACCCCTACTGCAAAACCCATTAGAGCGATAGTTCCCCCATGCCTTGAAGATTACGATTGGGAGCAAGATATTCATCCAGATATTCCTCCTAATGAAGCCATTATTTATGAAATGCATGTAAGAGGCTTTACTAAGCACAAAAGTTCTAAGGTAAAGCATCCTGGAACCTTTTCTGGAATTGTTGAAAAGATTCCTTATTTAAAAAAGCTTGGCATAACACATATTGAACTTTTGCCCATAATGGCCTTTGATGAACAAGATGTGCCAGAGGGAGTTGCAAGACTTGGGCTTAAAAATTATTGGGGTTATAGCCCTCATAGTTTTTTTGCCATCCATCCAAGATACTTTATTGATCCTCTTAACATAAATTGCATAAATGAGTTTAGAGATATGATAAAGGCCCTACACCAGGCTGGTATAGGCATTATTTTGGATGTTGTATTTAATCACACCGCAGAAGGAGGAGAAGACGGGCCAATAATAAACTTTAAGGGGCTTTCAAATAGAGAATTTTATCATCTAGATCCAAAAGATAGAAGAAAGTATTTAGATTTTACAGGTTGTGGCAATACCATAAATTGCAATCATCCTCAGGTGGTATTTTTTATAATTGAATGCCTTGAATATTGGGTAAAATATTTTCATATAGATGGCTTTCGATTTGATTTAGCCAGTGTTCTTGCAAGAGGTGAAGATGCCAAACCAATGCATCATGCACCTGTAATTTGGAGTCTGGAGTTCTCTCGCACCCTTTCAAAGGCGAATTTAATTGCAGAGGCGTGGGATGCAGGAGGCTTATATCAGGTAGGTGGCTTTCCAGGCTACAGATGGCAGGAATGGAATGGCCGTTTTAGAGACGTGATCAGGCAATTTATAAGAGGAGACAGAGGCTTGATAGGAGAGGTTGCAACAAGGATATGCGGAAGCAGCGATTTATATGAGCCTTCTGGGAGGAGTCCTTTTAATAGCATTAATTTTATAACATGCCATGACGGTTTCACATTATGGGACCTTGTAAGCTATGAAAAAAAACATAATGAAGCAAATGGAGAAGGGAATCGGGATGGATGCAACGAAAATTACAGTTGCAATTATGGAGTAGAAGGTGAAACAGAAGATAGAAAAATAAAAAGGCTTAGAATAAAACAGGCTAAGAATTTTATGTCTATGCTCTTTTTATCTCAAGGTATTCCTATGATTCTTTCTGGAGACGAGGTCCTTAGAACTCAAAGGGGCAACAATAATGCATGGTGTCAGGATAATGAAATAAGCTGGTTTGATTGGAGTCTTGCAAAAAAGAACAGTGAAATGTTGCGTTTTACTAGAATGCTAATTGCCTTTAGAAAACGTCATCCCACACTTATGCGTAAACATTTTTTAAAAAATGAAGACATAATTTGGCATGGAAAAGAGTTAAACAATCCTCCTTGGCATGATCCTTTAAGTAGATTTTTAGCTTTCACCTTAAGGGCTCTAGAAAAAGATGAAGAGGATTTACACGTAATTTTTAATATGGATGAGGAAGAAGATGTTTTAGTTGAGTTACCTACCCTTTCATCAGGTAGATGGCATCTTGCCATTAATACTCATAACCCCTGCCCTAAAGATATTCTTTCTATTGAGCATCAACCAATTGTAACTGGGAAGTATAAGATTTACGCTAGAAGTGTGGTGGTATTTGAAAGAAGATAATTTTTAAATGAATTTTGTCCAACCTCCTGGATGCCTTTTCCTAAAATCGCGGTACCATAAACATAGATAATAAAGTGCAATAAGCAAGAAAGGTGTAATTATATAAACTTCTTTAATAGTTAATACACCTCTTAAGCCTAACCATGTAGCACTTCCTTCTAAAATTATCCTGTGCACAAGATAAAAAAACATGGCTGTTTGACCAAATACTAAAAGCACTCCATTTGGATTAGGTGTAATTATTTTTTCAATAGTCATGAGCAAGGCGAGACAAATGCACATAATACCAACTTCAAGACTCATATAAGTAAGAGACGGAGGATACTTGCTTACATGGAGCCATTGGACAATACTTGTCCCCTCTCTATATAGCCACATATTTCCATAACCATTTATATATCGAAAAACAAAAAAT
>CAYMRT010000086.1:0-3076 GCA_964392885.1 uncultured Desulfobacterales bacterium
TATAGTTTAACAGCCTTTTTCTGAAGCATCTCTGCCTCTTTAAACTCTTTCGGACATTTTTTATGCAACTTTTTAGCCCTAGCATCATTTAAAATCTGCCTTGTTGCATGCAACTGATCATCTACTTGTACCGCAGGACCAGCACACCCTATAACCAAAAAAGATAAAATAAGTCCTAATCCTAATAATCTCATACTAATCCTCCTTCTTTCTTTATTTTTTATTTTTGACTAAATTTAATTATTTCTCCTCACCCCTCATATCTCAAGTTATGAAGATACTCAAATTCACAAATCTGGCAAGTATAATTTTTTAAAAATTAAAAATTTATTTAATCTTGCCCTGCTTCTCTACTAAATATATAGTCCTAATTTATGAAAAGAAAAAAAAGAAAGTCAAAGAAAAAAGAACTCTCCTTTGAATCTATAAAAAGTGTATTGTTAAAAATTGGACGCCCACTTTATTTAAGAGAAATCTTGCATAATTTACATCTTACCCCTGACGAAAGGCCAATTGCCAGAAAACTTGTAAAAGATATGGTAAGAGCTGGACATCTTACTCTTTTAAAGGGCAATAAATACGGCCTTACCAGTCAAATGCGACTTATAACTGGCACCTTAATTGTCCATCCTGATGGTTTTGGTTTTGTACATAACGACGATGAAAGTCAACCTGATGTGTTTATCCCACCTAGGAAATTAAAAGGAGGATTGCATGGAGATTTAGTAACGGTAAGGGTTGAGAAGGATTCGCCTAAAGGACCCGAAGGCTCAGTTATAAGAATTAATGAGAGAAAACTTAAGGAAGTTGTTGGCATTTTTTATACAGGCAAAAATATAGGCACAGTGATCCCTGAAAATGAAAGACTCCATCTTGAAATTTTAATCCCTAACCCTAAAAGATATGGAAATATAAATGGTCAAGCAGTAATTGCAAAAATACTTCATTTTTCAAAAAGTGGAACAACAGCAGAAGGCGAGATTGTAAAAGTCCTTGGTGATCCAGACGATATAAAAGTCCAATCTCTTATTGTAATTAAAAAATTTCAACTACCAGATAAATTTACTAACCCTGCAATTAAGCAATCAAAAAACTTGCCAGATAAAATAACCACTAAAGATCTTGTTGGAAGAAAAGATCTCACTCATCTGCCTTTTGTTACAATTGATGGTGAAAATGCAAGAGATTTTGATGATGCAGTCCATGTCAAAAAAACAAAATCCGGATTTGTCCTTACAGTAGCTATTGCTGATGTAAGTCACTATGTAGAAAAAAATAGCCCTTTAGATATAGATGCCTTAGAGAGGGGAACCAGCGTCTATTTCCCAGATAAAGTTATACCCATGCTTCCAGAAAAGCTTTCAAACAATCTTTGCAGCCTAATCCCTGATGAAAATCGCCTAGCTATGGTAGTTCGAATTCGCTTTGATCTAAAGGGCAATGTTAAAAAATCAACCTTTTTAAAAGCAGTTATTAAAAGTCACTACAGATTTACTTATAAGATCGTTCAAAAACTCTTAGATGGAACAGATGAGGTTTTATGTAAGAAACACAAATCATTTTTAAAAATGTTTAAAGAAACGGAGGAGCTTGCAAAGCTTCTTATTAGAAAACGCACAGAACGAGGCAGTCTTGACTTTGACCTACCTGAGCCAGAGGTAATTCTTGGACTTACTGGAGAACTTGAATCTATTGTTCTAAGAGAACGAAATACTGCCCACCGCATTATTGAAGAGTTTATGATTGCCGCTAACGAAGAAGTTGCAAGGTTTCTTTATGAAAGACAAATTCCAACCCTTTACAGAATCCACGAACCTCCTGAAAGGGAAAAGCTAGACGACCTTGTTCAATATATGAAAAGCCTAGGATACAATATTAAAGTACCTAAAAAGATAAATTCTTTTTGGTGCCAAAAGATCCTTGGAATGGTTGAAGGAAAGCCGGAAGAATACATAATTAACTCAATGCTCTTGCGCACAATGAGTCAGGCTGTGTATTCCCCTGAAAATATTGGGCATTTTGGGCTTGCATCTAAAACTTACCTTCACTTTACATCTCCAATAAGACGATATCCTGACCTTATAGTACACAGGATCTTAAAGGGAAATCTCAGAAGAATTAGAAAAAAACAAGTTTATACAGAAGATGAACTGTTATTCTTAGGCGATCATCTGAGTAAAAGAGAAAGAGTGGCAATGGAAGCGGAAAGAGAGATGCTCGAGAGGCTCAAGATTAGATATATGGAAGACAAAATTGGGCAAGTATTTGAAGGGATTGTTTCCTCTGTGACTTCTTTTGGAATGTTTGTGGAACTAAAGGAGATACTTATATCTGGAGTAGTTAGACTTGTAGATATGTCTGATGATTACTATGAATTTGATTCTAAACGCCATATCCTTAGAGGGAAAAGAACAGGGAAAATATATCGTCTTGGACAGGAGGTAAAACTAAAACTAATTGCGGTTAATAAAGCAAGACGGCACATAAACTTTGAAATTTTAGAGGAATAATCCTATGCCTGTCCCGAAAGAAGTACTTGACCGGATTAAAAAATTAAGAGACGAAATAAACTATCACAATTACAGATATTATGTTCTGGATGCACCTGTTATTAGTGATGAAGAATATGATGCCCTTGTCCATGAACTAAAAGAACTTGAAGAGAAATATCCTGAAACAATAACTCCAGACTCTCCTACTCAAAGAATAGGAGCTCCACCGTCTGAGAAATTTAGAACTGTTCCTCATCACGTTCCAATGCTTAGTCTGGATGATGCGTTTACGCCACAAGAAATATTTGAATTTGAAAACAGAGTAAAAAGATTTTTGGGCATAGATGAAGAACTTGAATACACAGTTGAACCTAAAATGGATGGCCTTGCAGTTGAGCTTGTCTATGAAAATGGGATCTTTACTCTAGGCTCAACCAGAGGAGATGGATTTAATGGTGAAGATGTGACCAATAATTTGAGAACAATCCCTTCAATCCCCTTAAAGCTACTTGATCGACATGAGAAGATCCCTGAATTGTTAGAAGTGCGAGGAGAAGTATATATGGAAAAAAAGGCCTTTCAGC
>CAYMRT010000087.1:0-2029 GCA_964392885.1 uncultured Desulfobacterales bacterium
GGTAGATTACACTGATTCTAACAATTGGTTCATTTTAAAACAAGAAGAAATTGATTATGATCCCAATCTTCCTACTTGTGGTACTTACAATGTAAGCTGGACTCTTGATCCATCTCATGTTTATCTTTATGGTCTTTGGGCTCAAGTTGAAATTACAGGGTTTGAAGACCCACTCGATTCATTCTATGCTACGGCAACGGTTACTAATATTCATGCTGCGGCTGTACCTGAGCCTACTACTTTCTTGTTGTTGATAATCGCTTTTTGCATGATTTACATTTTTAACAAGAATTTTGTATTATTAAAAAGTTAAATAAACAAAATAGCTGGTACAATATATTTTAGACTTTCAATCAAAAATATATTGTACCAGCTCTTTTTATTATTTTTGCCTTATCTTTTCTTTTATAACCTAAGATAAAGACAATTGATAGTAGATAAGCTAAATTAGCTTGTCCTTTAAAAAGGTCAATTTTGATTTATATTTTTATTAAATTGTATAGTAATATTCTTGTAGCTCTTTTAAGAATTCGTATTTAACTTTAGTTCCAAAAACTGATTAAGCACTGGATATTACAAAAGTAAGGTTATAGAGAGTATAGTTGACATAAAACAAAAACCGAAATCCTTTAAATTTCTTAGAGACCTTTGCAAAATTTCTTTCAAAACAATTTTTCTCATGCTAAAATAGCCCAAAAACTCATAGAGTTTGCTCTATGTTCAAGAAAAATAAGGGTCAACTCACTATCGGCGAACATCTCATCTCCCAAAATCTACCTGAAGATATCCTCTCGCGCATTAATAAGCTCATCCATTGGAAACCCTTCGAAAAAATCCTGGCCTCCCTCCACCCTGCCAAAGTCGGCCGTAAAGCCTATAACCCCGTCCTCATGTTCAAAATCCTTATCATCCAGCAAATCTACGGCCACTCCGACCCCGAAATGGAGCTCATGCTCAAGGGCAACCTCTTCTACCGCCGTTTCCTCGGCCTTTCCGCTGTTGACCCCGTTCCTGACTATTCCACTATCTCCCGCTTCCGCTCTGACCTCAAAGCCATGAACCTCTACCGCAAATGTTTCTCCGAACTCAAACGCCAAATCGCTCAAAAGGGTTTTGAACTCCGCTCTGGCAAAATTATTGACGCACGTCTGGTCAAAGCCGCCAGACGCCCTGGCAAAGATAACGATGCCTCCTTTACCAAAAAAGGCGACAAAACTATTTACGGTTACAAGGATCATATTGCGGTTGATCCAAAGTCTGAGTTTGTCTCGGAATTTGTCTGCACACCGGCAAACGTTCACGATTCTCAGGTAATGGATGAACTTATAGAAGGCCAGGAGCAAGCCATATTTGCCGACAAGGCTTATGACAAAGAGGCGTTCAAGAAGGCCTGTCGAAAGCAGAGGAAGTTTTACGGGATATTAGCCAAGGCCAGGCGCAACAGACCTTTGAGTTCCAAACAGAAGAGACGGAATCAAATACTTTCGCGAGTCAGAACCAAAGTAGAGAAATTGTTTGGGATATTTTCGCTGCATCTTAACCGAGCTAGGGCCGAGATATGTAGGGCTGTTTGCCAATGAAGTTCATCTGTTTTTGACGTGTTTTACCTACAATATGCTTAATCTTTACTGGCGCCTCAGGAGGGCTGGAGCCTTTTAAGGCCAAGGTAGGCGAATTATGCCTAGAATAGGAAAATAAAGGAGGAGAGATAGGAAAAGAGCCAAAAACTTAGGTAAATAGATAGAATATTGGTGATAATCACAAAAATTTTTATTTATGACGGTCAGTAAATTCATGGATAGCGAAAAAGTTTTCCCTAAACCTCTAATTGTTCAAAGGTCTCTCTTAGAAGGTTTGGCCGAATAGATTTACCTGTTATGGTTTAAATCAAAAAACAAATACCGGAGATGGTCATGTTTACCGGGCTTGTGGAAGGGTTGGGAGAGATTTTGGGAAAGCAGCCTACGGCCAGGGGGTATCGCTTTGCCATCAAGCCCCCCTTCGATCTTTCAGATACCAAATTGGGTGA
>CAYMRT010000088.1:0-5174 GCA_964392885.1 uncultured Desulfobacterales bacterium
TTCTCAAAGTAGCACAAACTTACTTTAATGCAACTAGCTAAAGAGGTTTTAATATGAAAGAGACATCAAGAAATCCAAAAAATGAAAAAGTAGTGATTGTTGATCTTCACAATAGAGTGCTCTATAGCACAACAAGAGAAAAAATGCGCCGAGAAAGACTAATACACAGAGCAACTTACATATTAATTGTCAACTCAAAAGGAGAAATCCTTATCCAGAAAAGAAGCAAAACAAAGGATATTTATCCAGGTCTTTGGGAGATTGCTGCAGGGGGAGTTGTTAATGACGCTGAAACCTATGCTGAAGCTGCAGTTCGAGAGGTTGAAGAAGAAACTGGCATTAAAGGAGCCAACCTTAAAGAACACTTTGACTTTTACTTTGAAGATGACACAAATAGAGTATGGGGAAAGGTCTTTTCATGCAAATTTGACGGGAAAATAATAAGCCAAAAGGAAGAGGTAGAGGAAATAAAATTTGTAACCTTAAATGAACTGTTTACTAAATTTAATCTAAAAAATTTCACTCCAGATTCTATTTATTTGCTAAAAAAACACAAAAAAGCACTCTTAGAGATCACTTCAACCTAAGGAGAAAGTAACTCGTCTTTTTTTCTCTCATAGGTCTGACGACTGATTTTCCCACTATTATAAAGCTCTCTTAATATCTGTAACTTTCGCCTTATTTCAGGATCATCTAAGGATTTTGTAACAGATGGTTTAATAATAGGAGACTTATCTGAAGGAGTCTCAAATTTAACAGGTGGGGGAGCAGAGGAAGGAGATAAAATCTCCTTTTTTGCCCTATTTTTCTTTAAAAGTGGTGCAGGTCTAAAATTATAGTCAAGATCAACCACAAGCCAGTTTGTATAATAGTCTTGCTGAAAAATGCCCCATCCGCTCTTTTTCGCTTTTTTTAAAGATTGTCCAGGCCCAGGTACAAACTGCCAAGGATTTTTTAAGGCCCTTTTTGTTGGATCACCTACAAATTGCCTTAATGCACTTTCATAGTTTTCTACCTGATAATCAACAACTCTCATTACTACATTTAACTTTCCATTCTTTATGAACATTATGCCACTTGTAAAATATTCATGGCTAAAAAGCACCATGCTCCTTTCTGATATCATAAAAGCAAAATCTACTACTTCGTCAGATCTTGCCATTGAGAAGGCCTTTTGAAGTGGCACTAAAAGAGTAGCTCTTACCTTTTTATCAAAAAGGGGGCTCTTTTTGCCCTTACCAAAAAGCTCTGGCTCTGTGTAATAAATGGCTCCCAGCATTCTGTTAAGCTTTACCAAGCTAAAATTATAGGGATGATCAAATCTACCGTTTTTTAAAAAATCAGATGCATTTTCATATTTTACAAGCCTGACCCTCCACCTTTCTCCCTGCTCTACAAGGCGGACTAAATTTCGGGGAACAAGGGTACAGCCTGCACAAAAAAACACAAAAAAATAAACAATAAGCGATGAAATGGACTTATTTTTAACCTTCAACCCTTCTCGCCCTTATGTAATTTTTTGAATAAAACTAATATTAGAAAAGTATTATTGCAAAAGTTTTTTATTCGTTTTTAAGTTAGTGAATCAAAAAATAAAAATTAGGAGGAGAGTTCATTTAGTATGAAAAAGGAAATAATACCCGGTCTTGTACCTCAAAAAGACGGCTCTTTTGCAATATTTGTAGAAGTTCCAAATGGTGCCTGCCTTAATTCGAACGATCTCAAAGCACTGTCAAAACTAATTGATGATCTAAGTTGTAAGGTTCATATAACTACTGCACAAAAGCTTATGATATTAGATTTAAACGAAGAAACCGGAAAAAAGGCCCTAGAAATTCTAAGTAATACAAATTTATATGCAAAAACAGCCAGAGATATATCACAGCCACGGGTTTGTGTTGGAAGACCTTATTGCAAATTTGCCCTTCAAGAAACCTTTTCCTTTTCTGACGAGATAATAGAAAAAATTGGTAGGCAACAAATTGCTAAAAAACTAAGAGTTGGAATTGCAGGCTGTCCAGCCTGTTGTTCATGGGCAAATATTCTTGACGTTGGCTTTGTAGGAGTGAAAAGTGGATTCCAAGTATTTATTGGAGGCCATGGAGGCGTAAGGCCTACTCCAGGTGAACAAGTAACTTTAATTAAAAACACATCAGAGGCTATAGAGCTTCTGTCAAAAATTGCAAAAGTATTTTCAGAAAATGTAAAGATAAAATCAAGACTTGATAGAGTTATAAAAAAGATAGGTAGAGAAGAGTTTCTAAAACAAATTGGACTTGGCTAAAAAGTCAGTTTAAACAAACGTTTCGTTTTCTTCAAAACAATTCTGGAGTTTTCTGATACCTATAAATTTAACCTTTTATTTGGAGGTAAAAGGGATGGAGTCTTTTGAGTTTCACAATCCTACAAAAATAATATTTGGGAAAAACTGTCTTAACAAAGCAGGAGAAGAATTAAAAGCACTTGGCAATAAATGCTTATTAGTACTTGGCCAAAAAAGTGCGAAAGAAAGTGGTATTTTCTACAGTGTGGTAGAAGTTTTGGAAAAAATTGACATAAAAATCCACATCCTTGAAGGTATTAAATCAAATCCAGTCTTATCAAAAGTACATGAAGGTATAGAAGTAGCGCAAAAAAATGGGATCGATTTTGTTCTTGCACTTGGTGGCGGAAGCGTAATGGATACTGCAAAGGCCATAGCCGCAGGAGTGTTTATTGAAGAAGACGTGTGGCTTGTATTTGAAGGTAAAAAGGAAATCAAAAAAGCGCTTCCTATCTGTTGCATACCTACACTTGCAGCTTCTGGTTCAGAAATGAATGGCTTTATGGTAATAACAAATGAAAAAACAGGCTATAAACTTGCGGCTGGTTCTCCTAAGCTTTATCCAAGAGTTTCTTTTTTAAATCCTGAGCTTACCTATACAGTGCCTAAAGATTATACAGCCTATGGTGGAGTTGACGCCATATGCCATTTACTTGAGCCTTATTTTAATGGCCCCTACCCTTTTACTCCAGTTCAAGATGAAATTGCAGAAGGATTAATCAGGACACTTATGTCCACTACAAAGGCCTGTATCATGACGCCTACAGACTATGATAATAGAGCTTCTTTCATGTGGGCTGCCACTCTTGCCTTAAATGGCCTTACGCGTGCTGGTGTTGGAGATCATCCATTTCCTGTACATCTTATTGAACATTCTTTAAGTGCAATTTATGAAGTAGCACATGGGAAAGGACTGGCAGCACTACTTCCTGGCTGGATGAGATGGAAGGCACAAAAGAAAGGAGAACCTAAGAAAGTAGCTCAACTTGGTATAAAATGTTTTGGCTTAAAGAAAGAAGGAGACGAGTTGACACTTTCTGAAAAGACGGCAGATAATTTTGGCAAATGGTTAAATGAGATAAACTGCCCTAAGTCACTTAGTGAAATGAATATCTTTTCAAAAGATTTTGAAAAAATTGCAGAAAATGCCTTATTTCAGGCAACTGTTTGGGGAATAACTGAGGACTACAATAAAGAAACTATTCTTGAGATTCTCTCCTTTTGCCAATAAGAGTAACTAAAAAGATACTAACTTCATAAAGTACAAGAAGAGGGGCTGCCAAAAGACATTGATTCACTACATCAGGAGTTGGTGTTAAAATGGCAGCCACAATAAATATAATCAATAGGGCATATTTCCTGTTAGTTCTTAACATTTTTGCATCAATTAGCCCAATGAGAGACATAAATACCATAAATATTGGAAGCTCAAATGCAAATCCAAATCCAAGAAGCAACTTAACTGTAAGACTAAAATACTCGCTAACACTTGGCATGAGCTTAAGATCAGCACCAGCATAACTTGCAAGAAAGTTAAATGCCGCAGGAAACACAACAATATATCCAAAGAAGCCACCTCCGACAAAAAAAAGACTTGAAAAGATTACAAAAGGAATGGCCCATTTTTTTTCATGAGGATAAAGTCCAGGCTCTACAAATGCCCATATCTCATAGAGCACAAATGGGCTGGCAAGAAAAATACCACAAGTAATAGCCAGTTTTAAATAAGTAAAAAAGGCCTCCGGATAAGAAGTAAAAATAAGTGTTGAATCCTTTGGAAGCACCTCAAGAAGAGGACGAGACAAGATAGCAAAAATTGGTTCAATGAACACATAACAAACACAAGCAGCAACTACAATTGCCAACAAAGACCTAATTATCCTTGTACGTAGTTCAGAAAGGTGTTCGGTAAGGCTAAGTTCTTTATCTTTAGAAGTCATAATACCATTTGCTGCTTGTAATTATCTCAAGCCCTCTTTCTCTTAAGATACCCATATTCTCAAGTCGAATTCCAAACTTACCTGGTATGTAAATTCCAGGCTCAACTGTTATTACATTACCAGATCTCAATTTTTTTCTATTTCTGATAGAAAGACTTGGCGCTTCATGAATGGCAATTCCAACTCCGTGGCCAAGGCCATGACAAAAATGCCTTTCAAAACCTGCATCTTTGATAATATCCCTTGCCAATGCATCTGCTTCTTTACCACTTATTCCTGGCATAATGTTATTTTGAGCATTAACCTGAGCCTTTTTAACAATTTTATAAGCATCTTTTATTTCATTAGAGACTTTACCTAAAAATATAGTTCTAGTCATATCAGAACAGTAGCCCTTATATCTTGCGCCCATATCTATAATAATTGGTTCTGATTCTTTTATTTCTTTATCTGTAGGCACAGCATGAGGAAGAGAGCTATTTGGTCCACTTGCTACTATTGGTGGGAAAGAAGGTCCTTGCGACTTTTCATAAAGACCTTTTACTATCTTAAAGGCTATATATTTCTCCGAAACACCAGGCTTTAATTCTTTCAAAATATCTTCAAAGACACTTTCACAGATCTCTTGAGCCTTTTTTATAATCTTTATTTCATATTCATCTTTTTGGGATCTAAGCCTTTCAGGGAAAGCTTTTATGTCCTTAAGATGGACAAAATTAAGTCTTTTTTTTAAGTAATTAAAAGATGCTACTGAAATGTATTCAGGTTCATACCCACAATATTTTATTGAAAATTTCTTAAATAGAACTGACAAAAGATTAGAAAGCCCCTTTTTATAAATCCTTACTGTAAAGCCTAAGGCTTCCTTTTCAGCCTGTTCTTTATATCTACCATCTGTTAATAAAATATTT
>CAYMRT010000089.1:0-5175 GCA_964392885.1 uncultured Desulfobacterales bacterium
CCTGATAGTTCAACTGTAGAGTTTGCAGAAAATGCCTTGGGTAAAAAGACTCCCAAAGAAAGAGTTTGCCATTTTAACTTTCCTCTTTTGCAGGCCTGTTCTTTAATGGGATAGGTTAAATTTAGTCTTGCTCCAGTAAGAAAGGGCTTTTTTTTATAAAAAATCGTAGAATTTGCAGACAACATTAACTGCCTTGGCTCTAACAGGCATGTTATATCTCCTTCAGGAATAATTTTTGCGACAAATGGGCTTTGATCAGAAAAAGGCTCTTTTACAAAAAGATTATATAATTTTTTAATATCTCCTTTAAAAATTAATTCTCCAGATGAAAATAAGTGATTGATTGTTGGCTTTAAGCTTTTTTCTATCTTAGTTGGAACAGTTAACTCTCGTCCTTTTATTTGAAACGGCCCCCATATTTTTAAATTTGAAATAAATAAATAATTATCTGAAAATGTACCATTTAATATTGCACCTCCCTTTAGTTCCGACAAATCAAAAAACCACGGGAAGATAAATATGGCTCCATCTGACCATTTTACTTTTAAAATAAATCTCGACCTTTGTTTGCTTTTTTTATTACTTTTTAGATACAGATCGACTTTTATATCTTCAAACGCGTGATTATCGTCTTTGCTCCCAGAAAGGCCTATTAACTTTAAGTTAAGGTTTACATCGTATAAAGGAAGTGAAAATCCTAATGCAATCTCTTTCTGAAAAAGAAAACCCGAAAGTATTAACATAGGGATACTGAAAACAAAAAATCTTCTCACCCCTTATTGTTCCTTCCATCTTATAGGGAAAACAAGTCGAACAGTTGTTCCAAGCCCAGGTTTTGAGTCAATATCAATCTTGCCCTGATGTTCATTCATTATATGGTGAACCATAATGAGTCCAACTCCTGTACCTGATGGTTTTGTGGTTACCAGCTCTTTAAACAACTTATTTTTTATATTCTCCTCTATGCCCATTCCATAATCTCGAACTTCAACCGTTGGCCTTCCATTTATTCTTGCAACAGAGATCTCTATAATTGAGCCATCAATTGATGCATCAATGGCATTTTTAAAGATGTGTAAAAGGGCAACTTTTAATGTCCTTGGATTGCCATGGATTTTAAGAGGCTCATCAGATATATTTAATTTAAGTCTTATGTTTTTTTTATCAAAACTTGGTTGCCATGCCTGAACGAGTTCTTTAACAAGTTCTCTTAAATCCAACTCTGTAAAAAAATTTTCTTGAGCCTTGGCAAGGCCTTCAAAGTCTTTGACTATTTCTTCAAGTTTTTTTGCCTCAGAAAATATGGCCTCGATTTTAGGACGCCATTTTGAATCCTTTGGCATCTTTTTTAACAGAATGCTTGACAAACCTCCAATTACTGTTGCAGGGTTTCTAACTTTGTCTGCAATGCGTAAAGCAAGTTCCACCACTGTTCGCTCATGAACAAGAGACTCCATATCCTTGCTCAACTCCAAAAGTTCTGCATTTACTTTGTCTAGTTCCTTGTTTTTTAAAGAAATAGTTTTTAAAAGCTCTAAAACCTCTTCGTGTTTTGCCCTAAGATTTTCTAAATATGACTCCTCTACATCTGAAAAAAGTCTTTGTTTAATAAGGTCATGACTTTTTTCAAACTCCTCACAGGTCTTTTTCCCACCCCAAAAGATTGCTCTTACAAGGGTTACAGAGCCTTTTTCATCTTTAACCTCAAAAGAATCAGGAGCTTTTTGTAAAACCATAAGTTGAGCCTGATCTTCACTATCTTTTAGCAAGAAGATTGGCTTTGCAGATCGCGATCTAAACTCAAGAAGGATACCAGTACCAAGACTGCCATCAGATTCTTTTGGATTGCAAACAATAAAGAAAGAGGCAATGCCATGCTTTGTCTTTTTTAGAATATTTCTTGCCAGTTCTGAGGCCAAAAGCGCTATTTGTGCCCTTTTAACCTTATTAAAACCGCTTATTTGTGCAAGCATCTTGGCCTTTAATCTTACTAAAGGAATATCTTTTTGCCTTCTAATCACAAGGGTAAGTACATGTATTTGTTGCTCTGGCTTTTTTTTTATTTTTTCCATTTCCACACTATAATAGAGGCATCATCTTCCTGATTAAATGAATTATTACAAATTGAAAAAAGATAATTGACCCACAAAAGTGCTGACCAATCCCCGGTGCTTTGTTTAAACTTAAGTTTAGGTACAGATTTTATGCCATCAGTGAATATAATACCCATAATTTCATTAAATCCAGAAAAGCTCTTTTTTAAAAAAGCATTCCTTGTATTTATAGCTCCAAGTGTTCCTGACTTACCAGTAACAAAATCTGACTTTCCATCTAAATACAAGGCTTGAGAGACATCTCCAACCGACGCTATATCTACTTGCCCTTCTTTAACATTTATCCTAGTTGCAATTGCCATTGCACCTCTAGTGCCAAGGAGCTCTCTTCCAACTTGATAAAGTAGTTTGTCAGGAGGCAAATCTGCAGGCAAGGCCTCTATTATTTCTTTAGCGCGGAATGTCACCAAAGCTGCCTCTTTTCCACTTCCAAGGGCATCAATTACTACAATCTTGAAAAAAGGATCTAAGAAAGAAAAACTCACCCCATCTCCGCAATATCTGTTTTCACCTGATGGCCTTATTAAGTATGCAAAATTAATTGGCAAACCAGACACATATGAAGATGGCTCACAAAAAAAAGCACTAACTAGAGTAGCAACTTCTTTTTTATTCAAAAGAAAATCCGGACACGGTAACACCCCTATTTTGCCTGAACAAATTGCAAATTCATTGGATAATCGTTTTACGCAATTAAGGCCTGCCCCAAGGCTTCCTGTAAGGCTATTGTATGGTCTAATAACCATCTGTCTTAACCATTTAATTCCAGGTCCTGAGTCAAGACTTGAAAGATTGAATACCTTTATACCATTTAAAAATCTCTGAGCAAAAATCCTAATCTTACCTGATTTTGTTTTATGGCTAATATGGTTTTGTGCTAGTTCCGAGACACAAAGAACTATGTCTTCAGCCCTGGACTTTGAAAAGCCTGCATCATGAGCAATTTTTCTTGCAGTCCTTCTTATGGAAATTACATGGGCATCAAGCTCAATATTTGCCTCATGCCAAAGAGGTTGGAATCTTTCTATTTCCATTTATCCATTTCCAAGCTTCGAGATATGTACCCCCTTTAATAAGGGTTGCAATTCGCACTTCATCACAAAGGGCCTTTAGGAGGTTAAGCCCCATTCCTAGCCCTCTGTCTTCCGAATATCCAGGAGACAATGCCTTCTCTAAGTTATTGATTCCTTTGCCTAAATCTTCTGCCACAAAACAAAATCCAAACTTTTTGCCTCTTTTTAATACTCTAACTTGTAATTGCCCTTCTTTCCCATGCCTTAAGATATTTTTAACAATCTCATCAAGTATGGTAAGTAAAGTAGCCTCTTTAATCTCATTTAACACAGATACATCTTTAAGTATGTTTCTAAGGATTGATCTTGCGATCCATAGATCCTGCTCTTTTGAAATCTTAACGCATTTATTTATAATTATTTCTTGTTTTGCTTTGTCGCTCACCTTCTTGCTTTATGATATTCCCACGTCTTTTAAGAGCAGCCTCTGTATCTAATGCAAAAATAAGATCTTTTCCAAAAGTTAACTCAAAACTTTTAAGTGCTAATATTGCAGAAGCCTTAAGGCCTGATACCACTACCTTTGTCTTAAAAAGATGCATGGTAGAAGAAAGCCGTTGAATGCTATCTGCCAGAAAGGTATCAATTACATCTATGTTGCCTAAATCAACAATTACCCCTCTTATTCTCTTTATGCGTACTTGTTGAGAAAGTTCTTTTAAAAGCATTACTATTTCTGCATCATTAATCTCCTCTTGAAGAGATACCAAGCTAATAGGGCCTAAATGGAATATGGAATATGGCTTCATGAAAATTTCGTTAACCTGTTTTTTTACTGCTCTTCCATAAAATGTGTACTTTCTTTTTGACGTTTATGAAGCTTCATGAGCTTTTGCATGGCATAGTGGAGCCCATCTGCCATCCTGCTTCTGACATTTATTGTGCCAAGATCCACGCCCAAATGCGCCATTGTAAGGGCAATTCTGGAAGATATTCCTGTTAAAATTGCCTCACTACCCATTAGTCTAACTGCATCCACTGTTTGAAGAAGATAGTTGGCCACTGCTGTATCTACATTGGGAACACCTGTAATGTCTATTATTACAAATGGAGCCCTTGTTGATTCTATGGTAACAAGGAGCCTTTCCATGGCGGACTGGGCCCTGTGGCTATCAAGAGTTCCTACAAGCGGCAAGGCAAGCACCCCATCCCACACCTCAATAACCGGTGTTGAAAGCTCCAAAATTTCTTCCTGAAGATGTCTTATATCCTCATCTCGTTTTTTAAGAAGCTCTTCCTGTTGTTTAACTATAAGCCGCTCCTTTTCCAGGCGATCCGAGATATCAATAAAATGCTCAACACACCCTATAATCTCTCCTTTTACATTTTTTATAGGACGGCTTGCAAACTCTATTGGGATTTCTTTATTATTTACTTTTAAGGTAGTTTGCCCCTGATTTACCGTATTTTCACGGGTAGCAACTCGACATGTGCAATTTTCAGTGCGGCACATAGGGGTATTAAAAATTTCATAGCATTTTCTGTCAAAACAGTCTCCTGGAGTACGACCAACCATTTCTGCTCCAGCCCTATTTATTATAAGGATATTATGATCTAAATCTGTCACAAAGATCCCTGATGGCACCGCATTTATAATTTCAAACAAAAAGCCTTCGTCACCTTGATAGTTTTTAAGATCCTCCATGGCCAACTCCTTTTTGATCATATGATTAAAAATTTTAGCAGAAATTTTTAGATAAGTCTAACAAGAGTTGTTTCTAATGAATTATCAAATCCTTATTTCAGTTTTTACTAAAAAATTTAAGAAAAGAGATAATGCTTTCGATATAGAGAACAGAATAATAAAAAAGGAGGTATTTTTTTATGGAAAGAGTGTATAAAAACCTTCAAAAATCAAATAGATATAAACGTAATGGCGGTTTTACCCTAATAGAGATGGCGATTGTGTTAATTATCATAGGTCTTATTATAGGGGCTGTAATGAAAGGGCGGGATTTAATTAAATCTGCCCAAATAAAAAATGCCTA
>CAYMRT010000090.1:0-3950 GCA_964392885.1 uncultured Desulfobacterales bacterium
TGGATGACTTAGTAAATAAGAATTTTTCAGAGTTGCAACAAGTTGAATCCAAGGTGCTAGTGGGTTCTACTTATAAAAAAATCCTGGAATTTTCCAACAAAAATAATGTCGATTTGATAGTAATGGGTAGTGCAACAAAAGAAGGTTTTGCCGAAAGGCTTTTGGGTAAAACTGCCAATAAGGTTATTGCAGATGCAGTTTGCCCAGTAATGACTATTAATCCCTTTAAAATAAAAGAGTAGTGTTTTCATTCTATTTTGGGGAGGGTTAATTATGGCTGATATGGAAGGAAAATCTTTATTCCAAGAGATAAAAGATAGTATTCCAGGTGGAATATTGGTAATAGCTGTAGCTCTATCTGCCTATTTTATAGCGCCTATACTGCAAAAGTATCCACTGTTTAAGACGTACCTAGAACTTAAAGATTTTATCTTGGCCATACTTTTTGGGATATTAATTAAAAACACTGTTGGAGTGCCTAAGATATTCGAACCTGGACTTCGTTTTTCAACAGTTCTTACAAAGACTGGGATAGTTGTTATGGGAGCAAAGTATTCAATGATGGGGTTAGTTAAGGTTGGAGGGCCAGCCCTTTTGTATATCGCTATATTTTTATTTGGCACCGCCATTATTATGATGTGGGTAGGACAAAGGCTAAAGGTTCCAACTCCTCTTTCAGCCTGTTTGGCATCAGGACTTTCTGTGTGTGGTGTATCTGCAACAATTGCAATAGCTCCAGCAGTAAGGGCTAGAAATAGAGACATGGCTTATTCAATTGCTGTTGTGTTAATGTTTGGATTATTGGCCCTGTTAGTTTTTCCACCAATTGGTCGCTTACTTAATTTATCAGATACTCAATATGGGGCTTTTTGCGGAGTTGGAATTGTAAATTCTGCACAGGTATTAGCTGCTGGTTTTGGATATAGTGATGGAGCTGGATTAGTGGCTGGAGTATATAATATTGGAAGGGTTATATTTTTGCCATTTGTTGTATTGATGCTTGCAATTATGGCTGCAAACAGAGAGGCATTAGAAGGTAAGGAGAGTGGCGTAGAGATCAACAAGTGGCAGATTATTGTTGATAAGTTCCCAATATTTGTGCTCGGTTTTTTGGCAGTGGTTCTCTTTAACACCTTTGGTTTTTTAAGTAAGCCTGAGATTAAACAGGCAAAGATATTTATGGAATGGTGCTTTTTGTTAGGCTTTGCAAGTATCGGTTTAACTACCAGGCTTTCAGATCTAAAGGCAGCAGGCTTTTCAGGGTTTTTAATGGGGTTTGTAGTGGCTGGTTTAAAAGCAGCAATTGCTCTTGCTGTTGTATTGGCTTTTCTCGACTAGTTTAAAAGAAAGGAGGTGCTGTTAATAGTGATAGAGTGGTTTAAAAGTTTGTCAAAGTCTAGAAAACAGGATATTGCAGTAATTATAATGGGTATTTTTTTGGTACTTTTGGCTAAGCTTATTAAATGACAAAAAATGAAAAAGGGCGGATTTGTATTTTAATTGAGCAAGAAAGCGATGTTTCACTAATTAAGGAGGTAATTAAATACGGATATGATTTAAGTAGAGCACTTTCCCTAGAATTAGAAGTGATTTTAATGTTTGATGGTTCTCTTGCTCATTATGGAAGGGTTGATCCACTGGCATCTTTTGAGTCTAAAAGACAATTTGTTGAATATATAGAAGAAAATGCAAAAGATGAGTTGAAAAAGTTGTTAAAAATAATAAATCAGTTTTCCTTTAATAAGGATAGAGCTTTTTATGTAAATGTAGTCGAGAAAGAGCAATTTTATACCCATATTGCCAAAATGGCAAATATCATAGAATTTATTATAGCCCTTCCTAAGATAAAAAAAGGAATCTTAAAAGAAAAAATAACAATTCCAGGTCTTAAAATCTTCAGAAAATTAAAAATAAATGTTCTTCTTTTCAATAAACTAGCCTATTAAGAGTAAAAAATTCCGATTTATTAAGTGCTCCACTCATTGACATCTGTAATTTGGAGCTGTAAATTAGCATGCCAAGTTTTTCATTAATAGCATTCAACTTGCAGGCCTCTTAAGTAGTCTGCTCATATATGGGGAGAATTTATGTTTGGGCTGGGATTGCCGGAGCTTTTAGTAATACTTTTTATAATATTGATCATTTTCGGTGCAGGTAAATTGCCGCAGATTGGAGAAGGCTTAGGAAAGGGAATAAGCAATTTCAAAAAATCTTTAAAACAGGATGATGACCAAGACAGCCCAAACAAAGAAAAGGAAAAGGAGTCAAATTCTTAACATAGTTTCCTCCCCAATCCATAATAAATATCTACGAGAAACAGCTTATGAAACAGACAAATAATAATCCAGGATCAAATGTGGTGGTACGATTTTTTTCTTCTGTAAAGCTAGCCATTTTTCTTTTTATTATCTTGGCAATAACTTCTATAATTGGAACTGTGTTGCCCCAGGGGGAGTCCCTTCAGTTCTACTTAGAAAACTTTGGCCCATTTTGGTTTAAGATAATAAAAGCCCTGCAGCTTTATGATACTTATCACGCCTGGTGGTACTTGTGTTTAATGGGGCTTTTTAGCATAAATCTAATTGTTTGTACTATAAAAAGGCTGCCATATACCCTTCGTTTATTTAAAAAGGATGGGTTAGAGCTTTCTCCTGAAGAAATATCTAGAAGACCTTTTAAAAAACACTGGATAATAAGTGCGAAGACAAACCCTGTTGATATTAAAGAAGAGATAAAAAGGGTATTTACACAGTTTGTTGGTAAGGTTAGGCAGAGACACGATTCTGAAGGTGGAGAGATTTATTTTTCTGAAAAAGGAAAATGGAATTACTGGGGCGTATATTTAATTCATGTAAGCATACTTATTATATTCGCAGGTGCTGTGTATGGCTCCTTTACTGGTTTTAAAGGAAGAGTCATGCTTCTTGAAGGTGAAACCACAGATCATGCTATAAATATGGATAGTCACGGAAATGTTGAGAAAATTCCACTAGGATTTCAGGTTCGTTGCGATAAATTTGTGGTGGACTTCTATCCAAACGGGGCCCCTAAGCTATTTAAGTCAGATCTTACTATAATTGATTCTGGTAAGGAAATCTTAAAAAAATCTATCCTTGTTAACGATCCCTTAACTTATAATGGCATAACATTTTATCAATCATCTTATCAATCTGTGCCTGATTTAAAGATAAAAATTGTATCTTCAGACGGCCAACAAAGGATTTTCAATCTTTCTGCATTTAATGATAGGGCTGAATGGAGAGAAAAAAAACTACTTATTGGGATGATTAAATATTTGCCAAATGTGCATGGTGCTCCTGCCGCTAGAATATTTATTGGTAATATATCAGGAAACGATGGACATGCTCTATGGGTTCTTATGGGCCATGAACGAGAACATACAATAGGAGACACCACCTATAGGTTATCTCTTGTTGAGGCTAAAGAGCGTTTTATGACTGGCCTTCAAGTTAAAAAAGACCCTGGCGTTTTAATTGTCTGGTTAGGTTGTACAATTATGATTATCGGGTTTGGCATTGTGTTTTGGGTTGGCCATAATAGATTTTGGCTTAGGATTTTAAAAGGAAAAGACAACAAGCTAGACATATTACTTGCCGGGCAGACTAACAAAAATAAGACCTCATTTGAGAGAGAGTTTCAAAAGTTAAAAAGAGAAGTTGAAAAACAGATAGGAGAGGTGCAATGAATATAAATAGCTCTTATCTTCTTAGCTTAACTACATTTATATACCTGGGTGCTGCTGCTGTATATCTCCTTTATTGGATTTTTCGCCTAAACAGAATTGGTATCTTAGGGACAATCATAACAGTCGCAGGTTTTATTATGCAGACAATCGGCATTGGGTTAAGGTGGATTGAGTCATATAAACTTGGATATGGCCACGCTCCTCTTTCAAATTTATATGAATCATTGGTATTTTTTTCATGGGT
>CAYMRT010000091.1:0-2204 GCA_964392885.1 uncultured Desulfobacterales bacterium
AAACCTTGAGAGAGCAGAAGATGAGACACATGGTTTTACAGTAGACCAATACAATATCCATACATCACTTGAGCCGGGTAAAACTGTTGCAGTTACTTTCAAAGCAGATCTGGAAGGTGTATTCCCTTACTATTGTACAGAGTTCTGTTCAGCACTTCACCTGGAGATGATGGGTTACCTGCTTGTCAAAGATCCAAACAAAAAATATGTTAGTGCTACAAAACTAAAACGTGCAAAAATGTCACCTGAGCAACTAAAAGCTGAGTATGACAAAACAGTTGCAACAAACAAAGCAACAGATGCTGTTATCCAAAGTGTTGTGAAATTCCTCAAAGAAAACCACTATGAGAAATATCCAACAGTCAAAGCACTTGTTGAAGATGCACTTGACCAATATGGTAAAATCCCTGAGCAGAAAAAACATTCTGATGAAGCTGTTAAAGAAGGTGATCTTGAAAAAGCAATTCTCTTCGAAAACATGATCTGGCAATACATGGTTAAAACTGCTGACGTTGGTATTAGAGCTAAAGACCTTCTTGTAACAAAAGTTGCATCACCTATGAGTGAAGCAGCACAAAGAGGTAAAGAAGCATTCTTAGAAGGCGGTTGTAACGGTTGTCACGTTGTTGGAAAAGTAAGTTCCGGACCAGATTTGGTTGGTGTTCTCAGCCGACATGAAAATGGTGAGCAGTGGGTAAAAGAGTTTATCTTGAAACCTGAATCTAAATACAAAGATCCATATGTTGAATCTATGATTAACTACTTTAACCTCAGAATGCCTAACCAAGGTATGAGTGAGAAACAAGCTAAGGATATCATTGAATATCTCAAATGGATCGACAAGAACGCTAACCTGTTCTAATCTTTCTTTAACTATAAAGATGGCGGGGATTTCCCTGTCATCTTTTTTTTATCTACTATTATGCTCTTGATTGAGGGTATAATAGTGTATAATTATTAAAGTAACTTATAACATAATATCAGTAGAAGGATGGGGGAAATGAATAAATCTTATATGAAATCGAGAATATTCACATTTTTGGCATTTGCAATACTCATGTACGCTTTTGTCATACCGGCAGTATTTACGCATAATGTCGTAGAACTGAAAGAAGAAGGAAAAGGTGATAAAATCTCAGAACTCTCTATAAAAGTCTGGGATTTTTACAATAAGAATGCATACAAGAGCCCTACTGTACCTAAAAATGTTGCAGGGAACCTCAAAAGATTGATTGAAGAAGATATGGAAGTGGGTGTTGCCACAATGCCTATCTGGTATGTAGCACTTGAAGCACCAAACTATCCAAAAGAGTCATTTCCTGAGGGAATTCCGGTTTACTACCATTTCGACGGATTTAGCGGAGATGTTTTTGAGATGGAAACCATCAACCACTTTATCGGTATGGATCCTATGAAAAGGGGTGCACCTTACCTAAGAGCTGCTGCGCCTTATGCCCTGGTTTTTGTAGCACTGCTTTTTATTCTTTATATGCTATACGATGCGAAAATTCTGGATTATCTTATGCTTATACCGGTTGCACTTCCTGTAATCTTCCTTGGTTTTTATGCTTATTGGCTCTACTGGTTCGGTCATCATATGCATGACTGGGGAGCATTTAAAATCAAACCATTTATGCCAACCGTTTTTGGAGATGGAAAAGTAGCACAGTTTACAACACACTCCTACCCGACTACCGGTTTCTGGTTATTGATTGCGATCAGTATTTTAAGCCTTCTGGCAATTGTTTCCAAGAAAAAAGCCAGACGACTTGCGCAAGAACAAGAAAAAAAATAAATAATTAGGAATTCAAATTATGAAAGCTGCTTTGGTTTTACTCCTTTTCGCATTGTCACTGAACGCAAATCTTTTGCAAGATGCTATCGACAATGCAAAAGAGGGTTCAAAACTGCAGCTGCCTGCGGGAGTTTATAAAGGAAATATCGTTATAAACAAACCGTTGATTATTGAGGGAGCAAGCAAAAAAACAGTGATTGAAGGTGATGGTAAAGGTACCGTTGTTACTATCTCAACCTCATTTGTCACTCTTAAAAATCTCACTATAAGACGCAGTGGAGATCAACATGAAAGAGTCGATGCAGGTGTATCGCTCAAAAAAGTACACCACTGCAATATACTGAATTGCCATATAGAAGATGCACTGTTTGGTATTGACCTTCAGGAGACACATGAATCCAATATCAGT
>CAYMRT010000092.1:0-6515 GCA_964392885.1 uncultured Desulfobacterales bacterium
AGAGTGATTGGATCTGGAGTCATTATGTCCTTGACCTTTATCTCAGAAAGGAGGTAATAAAGCTCATGCACATCTAGAGAAGTAGCCTTTGAAGGAGCAGCTTCTTTTATATCTCTATCACTGATTATTCCAATCAGACGACCATCCCTTACCACAGGAATTCGTCTGATCCCGTGCTCTTTCATTATCTGTGTAGCTTTCATTATAGAGGTATTTTCGTCAATTACTATTGGATTTGTTGCCATCCATTCCTTTACTAACATGGATTGCCTCCTATGCTAAATTATATTAACCTGAATTAGGCAGAAAAAATTACTAAGGTCTGTTTTCTGTAATCGGCCAAATGGCTCATGTCAAGACTAACCATGAGTTAATGGGAAAAAACTTTTGCTGTAAAAATTATTTATTATGATTACAATTATAGGTCCTGGTGCTCTTGGTTCCTTTTTTGCTGTTAAGCTATGGAAATTATTAGGTAATGTAAACCTGTTAGATTATAAAAAAGATCGTTGTGAAACACTTTCAAAAAACGGCATAATTTTAGAAGAAAATGGGGAACAAATACATGCATTTCCTAAACTGAGCGTTGATGCAAATGAATTTGGCATTCAAAAGTTTGTAATTATATTGGTAAAGGCCTTTCAGACAAAAGATATACTTAAAAAATTAGTTCTTCTTTGTGATAAAGACACGCTAGTTATAACACTTCAAAACGGCATCGGTGCGGCAGACCTGTTGTCTGAGGTAATATCTCCTTCTAATTTAGCTTTAGGAATAACAATGCACGGGGCTAATAAAAAAAGTGATAACTTAGTAGTTCATGCCGGACATGGTGATACAATTATTGGCCCATATCTTAGAGAAAGAAATGAGCGTTTAAATGAGCTTGTTAGCATTCTAAATAAAGCAGGCATCAATGCAAAAGTAGAACAGAATATCTATCCTATTCTCTGGAAGAAGCTACTTATTAATATTGGAATAAATCCAATAACAGCTATAACATGCCTTAAAAATGGCTCTATTTTAAATTATCATGAACTTGTTGAACTCCAAAAAGATTGCGTAAAAGAGGCATATTTTATTTTACAAAAAGCAGGAATCGATCTAGAGACAAATATTGACGAAATACTGACTCTTGTTGAAAAGGTGTGCCACGATACTGCTCAAAATATTTCATCAATGCTTCAAGACAGACTCAATCTTAGAGATACTGAAATAGATTTTATAAATGGCGCGATAGTGAAAAAAGCAGATCAACTAGGGCTAAACTGCCCTATTAACCTGACTCTATTAAGGCTTGTGAAATTCTTTTCTAAAAATCCATGCCAAGCAAATCCAAAATGACTAAACAAAAGAAACCTAATAATTACATTCCTTGTTTCTTAATTGTTGGAGAATGGGAGATTGCCAAAGAGCAGTACCTAAAAATAGCCTATAAAGAAACAGGACCTAATCAAAATATTGAAATATTTGACGGCAACGAAGTAACTACACAACAGATACTAGAGATATTAAAAACAAAGGGGCTTTTTTCAGAAAAAAAGATAGTAATTGTGAGAGATTTTAAACAGCTCGAAAAAAAGGAAGAACAAGAAAAATTAATCAAATGGTGCAACCTTCAAAATAAAAACAAGACCTTAGATGCTATATTAATCCTTATTTTCTCTCCTGAATCATTTAAAAAAAAGAGTTTCTCACTTCTTATTGAAAAAGTAAAATTCTTTGATCTCAGACCAGAAGACAAAAAAGGTGATGTTAAATCCTTTATAGTTGACTTTTTAAAAAGGGAGGGAAAATCCATCAAGATTAAAGCAGTTGAACTGTTTATAGACCTTGTAGGATCTTCTTCTCTAACAGCTATTAAAAGAGAACTTGAAAAGCTAGTTTTCTTAGCTAGTGATGAAAAGGAAATAACTGAAATACATATTGAAGAGCTCGTCTTTAGACATAAAACAGAAGCACTTTACAAAATTACAGATGCCATTAGGAAAAAAGACTTAAGGCATGCTCTTAAAAGTCTAACTTTACTCATAGAACAAAATATTCCACCAATTGCAATTCTTGCCTCAATAAGAAATACCATTGTAAGGATTCTTGCCGTTAAAATTGCAGCTTCACAACATATCTCTTTAAAACGAAACTATTCGTTTAATGAATTTAAGGCCTCTATTTTACCTCAAATAAAAAAAAACAGCACTATTACAGAATTTCTAAATATTCATCCTTATAGTATATACTTGATGCTTGAGGCACCATACAAAGTTTGCGAATTATTTGATGTGCTTGAAAATATGGCATTTCTTGACCTTGAGCTAAAAGGCGGTAAAGTTAACCCTCAACTTGTTCTAGAAAAATTTTTATTTACCATTTTAAAATAAAGGATATGGACAATAAAAATCAACTAGAAGAACTTTCAAAATTTCTTTTTGAAATATCTATGTTAAAACGCACCCTAAGAACAGGTTACGCCTTTTTAGGCACTGGGGTCGAGAGCACAGCCTCACATAGTTTTAATACTGCTCTTATTGCCTTTATATTGGGGAAAATGACAAGAAATGTAAGTACAGAAAAACTGCTTTTAATGGCATTGATTCATGACATACCAGAAGCCAGAGTTGGAGATGCCAATGCTGTACACAAAAAATATTTAAAACGCATGGAACATACTGCATTTAAAGATGCAATCAGAAGGTGTTCTGTGTGTAATGAGTTTCTCAAACTTTATGAAGAATATGAAAAGGGAGAGAGCTTAGAGGCAAAACTTGTCAGAGATGCTGATCAGATTGACATGCTTTTATCGCTAAAGGAACAGCTTGATTGTGGTAATGAAAATGCAAAAGAATGGATACCCTATGTGGAAAAACGGCTTCAAACTGATATTGCTCAAAAATTGGCTCAAAAAGTAAAAAAAACTCATTGGGCAAGTTGGTGGATGGAAGAATTTAAGGAGAATCCGTCATGAAAATTAGACCTAATTTATTAACATTTTTACTTATTTTGATAATATTTGTGTGTTTTAATTTGTCACATGCAAACTCGTTTAAAAAAGTAAAAACTCTAGTAGCTCAACCATCCTTAACTATAGCTTATACAACAAACACCTGGGGGCAAATTGATCCTTGTCCTGCCTGAGGAGGCAAGAAAGTAGGTGGTATCCACCAAAGGGCCAGTTGGGTCCGGGAAAACAAAAGCAAAATAGATCTTATAGTTGACGGGGGTAGGGCCTTTTTTAGGCCTGGAATGTCAATTAGTGCCAATGCAATCAAAAGGGCTAGAAAATTATTCAAATACTATGAAGACATACATTATAATGCCTGTTCAATCTCTGCAGATGAGCTTTTAATTGGAGGCATAGACTTTTTTAAAAAACTTAATAAAAAATCTAACATAATAGTATCATTAAATACTCTAGATAGTAATGACAAGCCTATCTTTTTACCATACAAGATAAAAAAAATTAAAGGGCTAAAAGTTGCAATAATTGGACTTACAGAAGATACTTCAATAACGCTAAAAAACATAAAAATACAAAGTCCTTTTAAGGCATTAAAGAAGCACCTTAGCGCTCTTGTTAAAAAATCTGATATTATAATTTGTCTTACAAGTCTAAACAGACAGCAGCTAAAGCTTCTTCTTGCACAATTTCCACAAATAAACATAATTATCTCTAGCGGCATTGGAATGCCTACTTATGTGCCTATAAAACTCAATCAGTCACTTATTGTGTCCTCTCATCCAAAGGGAAAATCAATAGGACTTTTAAAATTATTTTTAGACGAAAAAAAGAAGATAAAAGACTATTCAAATAATATAATAATGCTTAAAGAAACTAACTTGATTGGGAATTTTTAGAATTTTTATTATCGAACCACTCCTCTGAACCATATAACTTTTTCATGCAAGTTGGACATATGGCATGGCTAAATACTGCATCAGAGTGCTCTGTAATATAACTCTCAATCTGATTCCAATAACCAGTGTCATCCCTAACCTTTTTACAGTTTGCACATATAGGAATAAGACCACTTAATCTCTTTACTTCTTCTTTGGCCTTATTAAGCTCATCAAACTGTTTTTTTAATAACTTATTAATCTCATTAAGATGGCTTTTTTCTTTTTCTAACAATACCATTAGATAGTAATTCTTTCGTGCGAAGTATTCCATCGAATAACATGCAACTCCACCTACTAACCAAGCTGCCAAAAAGAAAAAATTACTCATAAGAAGTACTGGCACAGGTGTATCAATTAAAAAAAGAGAAGTTATCTCAAACATGCAAATAATAACAAAACTAAAAAACATGGCCCAGATAAATCTTACTCTAATAAAAGTCATGCCAAAAAACATTACAAGTATATTGCCTACATAATAAGAATGTTTATATGGCTCTTGCCCTATAGCTATCATCCAAAATATACCAAAAGCTGCTACAATAACGATTATTGCAATTACACTCTGCCAATACCTTTTAAAGTTGCTATTAAACGAAAAAGCAATGCCTAACAACATAACTGGAATCACAAGAAAAAACCTGATCTTCCAAAGTGCTGTTTTGACTGATGGCATTAAAAGGCCATCTAAGCATGCAAAAAGGCCATATAAAAATACACCTAACAAAAAACCCCATCTAAAAATGCCCAGAGAGTGATGGAAAAAATGCTCTAAAAAACCATCTTCCAGCTCTCTATCTTTTCCAATAAATTTTAAAGTAAATAGGTTAATATTCATTTATAATACTTAGCAATTAATCCTCCTATAGCTATAAGTCCAGGGATTACGCTTTCTTCATCATGAGCCTCAAGGGTAAAGGTAGGTCTTTTATTCCTCTCTGAAAGCCAAGAAAAAACTACATCAAAATCAATAATCCCACTCCCTGGAGCTAAGTGCTCATCTTCATCACCATTATTGTCATGAAGATGAAGATGTCCGATTCTATTTCCTAATAATTCAATCCACTTATTTAATTTGGTCTTTGAAAAGGCATATACATGACCGACATCTAAACAAAAACCTAAAACCTCTTGATTAACCCTATTAAAAAGCTCTAAATGTAAATGTGGATCAAGTTCAAATACATTTTCTAACATTATCTTTAAGCTTGACTTTTCTGCATATTCACATATCTCTAGAAGAGATTCAGTGGCATTCTCTAACCATGTATCAAGCATATCTGCATATATCTTTCTTTCCCATCCAGAATGAAAAACCATATCAACTGCATCAAAAATTACAGCAATATCTATTGCCCTCTTTAACCTTTCAATTGAAACCCTCCTTACCTTTTTATCAATTGCCCCTATGGAGACATCTGTAAAAGGAGCATGAATGGTGCATGTTAGTCCCGATGAATTTAATCCAGCAGCAACCTCTTTAAAGTCTTTAAAGGTATAATCATCTAAGACCGTTCCATTTAAGCCAATCTCAGGATTGATTCTTTCCTCTACAATTCTTTTAAAATATTTCCTTTTTAAAAGATCAAACGGACAGCTTACAAAAATTTGTTTTTTAATATAGCTAACTTCCATTTAGATTTTTCCTTACAAACTCTTTTACCTCATCATAGGTCACATCTTTTTCAAAACCAGGGCAATCTGCTTTTATAGCAAGCCATGCACCTTCATCATGTAATATACTAGGATGAATAGGCCATCTTTTGCAGTGAAATGGCTTTACAGGATGAATCTTACAAAGTCCATCCTCTCCATAAAAAATACAATGTCCATCAACTATCTTCATTTGAGTATAGCCATTTTTCGGCAGAAGATATTCTGCAATAAGTTTCTCCAATTCTATACCCAAAAATTGAGCAATCTTTTTTTGTTCTTTTATAGAAACAGAAACCGTAGCACTACCATGACAGCAATGACCACACATCTTGCACTCGAATATCTTTTTATCCATAATATCTAACTTATCCTTTAATATACTTAATTGGATCTGTTAGACCAGCCTCCCTAAATCCCTTTAAACGCAAAAGACAAGAATCACAAACACCACAAGCAACATCCTCATTCTGATAACATGACCAAGTAAGGTGCAACGGTGCACCAAGCATATCTCCTGTTTTAACAACTTGTGCCTTTGTCATATCAATCAAAGGAGTTTTTATTACAATGTTTGTCTCAGGCCGCGTACCTTCTTTGATGAGCTTATTATAAGCCTCGTAATAGCTTTTCCTGCAATCTGGATATCCTGAGCTATCAACTTCTGTAGCGCCAATATATATTCTTTTTGCACCAATTACTTCTCCCCAAGACACTGCAATAGCAATTATATGCGTATTTCTAAAAGGTACATAAGTTAATGGAATGCCTCTTTGTCCTAAGGCATTTTCTGGCACCTTTATTGATTCATCTGTCAGGGCAGAGCCACCTATTTTTTTAAGATATTCAATAGAAACGCTAAGACGCTTTTTTACCTTATAAAAATCAGCTATGTTATTAAATGCCTTAAGTTCCCTTTTTTCTGTACGCTGACCATAGTTTACATGCAAAAATGCAACCTCTTTACATTC
>CAYMRT010000093.1:0-4224 GCA_964392885.1 uncultured Desulfobacterales bacterium
GACTTCACCGCTTATATTGCATAGAGGTCTGTCTTTAGATACATAAGGATACCTATTAAAGTACATTATATACTTTTTAGAAGTCTTTGCCCTTCCTAGATATTTAACTCCAGGCTTTTTAAGATAGTAATGATTTTCATGGCCCTTCTTTAAGGTGCCGTAAACAAATATAGTTATCATTTTAATGCCATTTTCATTAAAGAGGAAAACATGATTAAACAGTTAAGAGTAGGTCTAGGTAATTTATATCTTTCTCTATCAGACGCAATAGACTTGGCAGATGCTAGTATAGCAGCTCATCAAATGCGCACTGCCTATATTGCTTGGCAAATAGCAAAAGAGGCAAGAATCTCTCAAAAACAAATTGAACTGATATTTTTGGCCGCTCTCTTTCACGATGTGGGTGCAATAACACCAGAAGATAAGCTAAAGCTAAGGATGCCCAAAACAGATCTTTCTCACCACTGCAAGCTTGGAGAGGCACTTTTTTGTCTTTCTCCATTACTTGAGCCTGCATCAAAAATTATCCTCTATCATCACACTCCATGGAAAGCGTTTAATAGAGACCTGTTTGAAAAAGATGTACTTGAATCACAAATCGTATATTTAAGCGATTTAATTGAAAGACTAATTAAAAGAAATACATACATTCTTCATCAGGTGGAATCTATTACAAGTAAAATTCTATCTGTTTCTAATAAAGAGATACATCCTGACTTAGTAGATCTTTTTATAAGAGTCTCAAAGAGAGAAGAATTCTGGCTAGATATTGTATCCCCTCGCCTGTATTCCTTACTTCTTCATGAAGGTCCATTTAAAGGAGTAGAAATATCTTTTGAGCCAATATACCAATTCTCATTGGTGGTAAGGAGCATTATTGATTTCAGCTCCTCATTTACTGCTACCCATTCAAGTGGAGTGGCTGAATGCGCATGGGTGCTCTCTCAGTTGTTTGGCTTTACTGACTTTGAAACAAAGCTTATGAAAATTGCAGGCAACTTTCATGACCTTGGCAAACTAGCTATCCCTAATTCAATACTTGAAAAACCAGGGCCTTTAACAAAAGAAGAGTTTGCCATAATAAAACAACATACTTATCACACCTATACTCTACTTAATACCATATCTGGCATGGAACAAATATCAGAGTGGGCAGCCTTTCACCATGAAAAGCTAGATGGATCTGGCTATCCATTTCACTTAAAAGGTGATGAAATAAATACAGGAGCAAGAATTATGGCTGTAGCTGACATATTTGTAGCTATTGCCGAAGATAGACCTTATAGAAAAGGAATGCCCTATAAAAATATTAGAAAAATATTAACTGATATGGTCAACAATAACTTTATTGATAAAAGAATAGTAAATCTGCTTTTGGAAAATTATAAAGGGATATTAGATCTTGTTAAAGAAGAACAAGAAATCGCAAGTGATTATTATATTCAAAAATTTGAATCAATTCAGCAATGAAAATTTTGATTCCATTTAATAATTACTGTTTGCCAAACCTTAAAAATAAACTCTTTCCTGATTGGGGGTTTTCAGCTCTTTTAGAAATAGATAAGAGGCTGTTACTCTTTGATACTGGCTCAAACGGTCAGATTCTATTAAGAAATTTAAAATCTTTAAATGTAAAAATTAACAAAATTTTTAAAGTCGTCATATCTCATAATCATTGGGACCATACAGGCGGTCTTGTAGATATTGCCAGACTTAATCCACATTTAGAAATAATAGCTCCGGAACTTGATGAACCATTAGTCAATAAATTACTTCAATATGATGTAACTGTAAATTTTGTAAAAAGATCTATAAAAATTGAAGATAACTTGATAACAACACCTGTATTTAAAGGTAAAATACCAGAACTTGGGCTAGTAATAAAAACTGCTATGGGTAATATACTTCTTACAGGATGTGCTCATCCTGGCATAAAAAACATGCTAAAGAAAGTACCTGCACCCAGGCTTGCAGTAATTGGAGGATTTCATCTTTTTTTAAAAAAACTTGATGAAATAATAAAGATAGCAAAAGACATAGAAATCTTAGATGTTAGATACCTTTGTCCATCACATTGTACAGGCGAATATCCAATTGAATTCTTTAAAAGATACTTTAAAGATCACTACCTATATGGTGGACTTGGAGCAACATTTAACTTTTAAACAAGCTTATTCAAAATCTTTGATAAAATTTTTGTAGTGGAAATGTTTACCTCAAATGCAACCCTTTTTACTTCGCCTCCGTTTGACTTTACAAAGTCTGCTCCAACAATTTCATCTTCTTTCCAGTCTGCTCCCTTTACAAGTACGTCGGGCTTAAGTGCCTTAATTAATCTTTCAGGAGTATCTTCATCAAAAATTACTACATAATCTACAAAAGAAAGAGCTGAAAGCACTAGTGCACGATCTTTTTGAGAATTTATAGGTCTTTTCTCTCCTTTTATCCTCTTTATAGATTCATCACTATTTAAACCAACAACTAAAAAGTCACCAAAAGATCTTGCCTTTTTTAGATAGGATACATGCCCGGCATGTAAGATATCAAAACAGCCATTAGTGAATACCATTTTCTGTCCAGCTCTTTTTCTTTCTTCAGTGCATCTTACAAGATCTAAAAGAGTTAAAGTCTTTCTTTCTTGATCAAAATACCATGAGCCAGGAGGTCTTGACGAATTAAAAAAAGACCTAGTCAAATATAGTTGCTCAATATTTAGAGTAGCTACTAAAATACCTTCTTTATTCTCCATGCTATCTAAAATAGAACCATCTGGAGCGATAATTGAAGAACATCCTGCAAACTCCACATCTCTACATTTGCCCCAGGCATTTGAAGCAATCAAAAAACACTGACTTTCCATTGCTCTGGCTCTGATAAGACATTTAAAATTCTCTTTTCTAGACATTGGCCAAAGGCTTGATACAACAAGCACTTCTGCACCATTAAAGCAATAATGTCTAGAAAGTTCAGGGAATCTTATATCAAAACAAATCAAAGGCCCAATAGCCAAGTTCCCCTCTTTCATAGGTAAAGTAATTGTTCTTGCCTTATGACCAGGTTTAAATATGGTATCTTCTTTAAAAGGCTTAAACAGATGTATCTTTCTATAACACTCTCTAAACGCCTTGTGGTTTATTAAAAAGATGCTATTAAAAAGGTTGTTGTCATCATCTTTTGACAAAAGACCACAAATAATGTGAATATTATTGTATCTTTTAACAATTGATAAAAAGTCATTTAAAATCTCTTCTGTCTTCTTAAAAGCATTTAATGCATCACTGCCTCTTTTTAAAATTCCGAAAGGGAAAAGCTCAGGCAGAACTATTAGCTCTGCTCCATTTTTTATAGCTTCTAAGATAAGATCTTTAGCCTTTTTAACATTTTTTTCTACATTATCTTCTATTCTTAACTGAACAGAAGCCACCTTATATTTCATATTACGTTGAAAGCCTCCACATTAAAGTCTTCCTAAGGCCCTCTTCAAGTGTATGTTGTGCCTTCCAACCTAGTTCTTTTTCTGCTTTTTTACAATTAAGACAGCTTTTTTTGAGATCGCCCGCTCGTGCCTTTTGCCTCTCCAATTCAAAAAGTTCCTTTCTAAGTTCAAGTTCTTCAGACATTACTTTAAATATCTTTTCAAAAAGCTCTTGTGTTCTTGTTTCTATGCCTGTGCCTATATTAAATGCTTGGCCACTGCCTTTAGTAAGGGCCTTTATATTTGCATCAACCACATCTCCTACAAAGCAATAATCTCTAATCATACCTCTTTCATCTTCAGGAAAGTGATAAAGAGTACATTTTTTACCAGAAAGTAATCTATCCATAAAAATAGCAACTACTCCCGCTTCTCCATGAGGAATTTGACGTGGACCATATATATTGGCATATCTTAATACTGTATAATCAATCCCATATTGATGTTTATAAAAGAAGAGAAAATCCTCAGACACTGCCTTTGCTATGGCATAAGGACTTAGTGGCCTTGATGGATAACTTTCTGTTGTTGGATACTCTTCAGCTTCTCCATAGATTGCACCACCTGATGAAATAAAGATTACCTTTTTGACTCCTTTATCCTTTGCAATTTCAAGAAGATTGACAAAACCTTGAATATTAACGTCGGCATCAAATCTTGGATTTTCAACAGAATATGGAACTGATATTTGGGCGGCATGATGATTTATGATTTCTGGCCTTTCTATTTCTAAAACTTTTTCCATATCT
>CAYMRT010000094.1:0-2850 GCA_964392885.1 uncultured Desulfobacterales bacterium
AAAAGGCTTTGAACAATACTATGAGAGGGCAAAAAATGAACATAATGTCCGCTTCATTAGATGCCGTATCCATTCAATAGATCCAATATCTGGCTCAGATGATCTGCTTATCAGATATGTAACAGACAGTGGTGAGTTACATGAGGAAAGATTTGACATGATAGTCCTTTCTGTAGGCATTGAAGCTCCAGCAGAAATTAAGGACTTAGCAAATCGTCTTGGTATAGATCTAAATAAATATGGCTTTGCAAAGACAGATGCATTTTCTCCTATAAAAAGCACCAGATCAGGTATTTATGTTTGTGGTGCATTTCAAGAGCCAAAGGATATACCTCAGTCTGTTACTGAGTCCTTGGCTGCAGCAGCAGAGGCTGCCAATCTCCTTAAGTCCGTTAAGGGAAGTTTGATTAGAGAGCCCAAGGTATTTGAAGAAAGGGATATAAGCAAAGAGGAACCAAGAATTGGTGTCTTTGTATGTCATTGTGGAGTTAATATTGCTTCTGCGGTTGATGTTGCTGCAGTAAGAGAATATGCAAGAACCCTTCCCCATGTAGTATATACAGAGGATAGTCTTTTTACCTGCTCTCAGGACAGTCAAGAAAAAATAAAAGAAGCTATAAGGAATCATGAGCTCAATCGTATTGTTATTGCATCTTGTTCCCCAAGGACTCATGAGGTTCTTTTTCAAGAAACAATAAGAGAAGCAGGGCTTAATAAGTATCTCCTTGAGATGGCAAATATAAGAGATCAGGACTCATGGGTTCATCAAAATGAGCCAGAGGCAGCAACTGAAAAGGCAAAAGATCTTGTAAGAATGGCTGTTGCAAAGGTTACACTCAAAGATCCTTTAAGAGAGACAAGCATTGGAGTTACAAAGAGTGCGCTGATTATTGGGGGAGGGGTTGCTGGAATGGAGGCTGCATTAACCATTGCAGATCATGGATATCAGGTATTTCTTGTGGAAAAACAAGCACTTCTTGGTGGACATGCAAGAGAACTTTTAAGTAATTGGAGTGGGGATCCTATTGAGCCATATTTAAATAAGCTGATAGAGAAAGTACAAGACCATCCTTTTATTACTATATACCTTAATGCAAATATTAAAGAAGTAAGTGGTTTCATAGGGAATTTTCAGACAATAATTGAGGTAAATGGAGAAGATAAAGAAATAAAACATGGAGTTGTTATTATTGCAACAGGTGCCAAGGCCTATATACCAAATGAATATCATTATGGAGAAAGTGATCGTATATATCTTAGCTTAGGTCTTGATAGAGCCATCCGTGAAAAGAAGAAAGATGTGATACAGGCAAGATCTGCTGTCTTTATCCAATGTGTTGGATCCAGAACAGACAAAAGGCCTTATTGTAGTAGGGTTTGCTGTACTCATTCTATAAAGAATGCGCTCCATCTTAAGGAGTTAAATCCTGATATGGATATTTATGTTCTTTATCGAGATATCCGCACATATGGTCTAAGGGAGGATCTTTATAAAAAAGCCCGCGAAAAAGGGATCATCTTTATAAGATATGATTTAGAACAAAGGCCTAAGGTGAGACTTATAAAAGAAGAATTAGAAGTTGAAGTAACTGATCATATCCTCCAAAAGAAAATTATTCTAAAGCCAGATATCTTAATCTTGGCAAATGCCATTGTGCCAAATGATACAGAATCATTAGCTAAGCTATTTAAGATACCATTAGATCCTGAAGGATTCTTCCTTGAGGCACATATGAAACTTAGACCGGTTGATTTTGCAACAGATGGTATTTTTATTGCTGGTCTTGCACACTATCCGAAGTCAATAGAGGAAAGTATTGCTCAGGCAAAGGCTGCCGCTTGTAGAGCCATAACCACCTTATCAAAGGATACTATTTTAACAGGTGGAATAGTTGCCAAGATTAATAAGGATATGTGTTCTGGATGCAGATCCTGTGAAAGATGTTGCCCCTTTGGTGCTATCTCCTATCTTGAGAACGAAAAGTGCTGTGAAGTAAATGAAGCACTTTGTAAAGGCTGTGGCACATGTGCTGCAAACTGTCCATCTGAAGCTATCTCCCTCATGGGCTTTACACATAAGCAATTGTATAAACAAATTGATGCGGCTTTGGTAAAGGAGGAATTCTATGCAAGGCAAGCAATTTGAGCCAAGGATATTAGCATTTCTATGCAATTGGTGTAGTTACGCAGGTGCTGACCTTGCAGGTGTAAGCAGACTGCAATATCCTCCCAATATAAGGATTATAAGAGTTATGTGCTCTGGCACAGTATCTGCCCATCATATACTTCGTGCTTTTTATATGGGAGCAGATGGAGTTCTTGTGGCAGGCTGTCATATTGGAGACTGTCATTATATCAAGGGCAATTATATGACATTAAAAAGAATCACTCTTGTAAAGGCCATATTAGAGCTTCTGGGTTATGATCCCAAAAGAGTGCGTCTTGAGTGGGTCTCAGCATCAGAGGGCACTAAATTTGCAGAGGTAGTGCGTGATTTTACAGAAGAGGTTAGAAAGCTTGGTCCTTCACCATCCTTTAAGCCAGTTTTTCAAACACATAAGTTTTTAAAAGGGGTATGCTCATGAACACAAAGATAAAAAAACTCTTAGAAGAAGAGTATGTAGATATCTTTTTAGCTTATAAAAAGATAAACGGTTTTTTCTATCCTGCTATCTTTACCAAAGAGAATATGGAAGAGCTGGAGCCTTGGAACCCAATGGATGCACGTTATCCCATGGTGAAGCTTCTTTTAATGCTTGTACGTCAGAATCCTGATAAGACCTTTGGAATATTGGTAAGGGGATGTGAAGAAAGGGCTATTAATGAACTTTTTAAACATAATCAATTAGA
>CAYMRT010000095.1:0-7098 GCA_964392885.1 uncultured Desulfobacterales bacterium
CTTACAAGAAGTAGCAGGGAGCTCTTTGGCAAATGAAAGTTAGTTAACATTACATCTGTTATTTTAAAATCAAAACCAGGATATATATAAAGATCACATGGACCAGAAAACGATTGGATCTGGCCAAATTTTTTATATATAAATTCTACAGTCCTGACTGATGTTGTGCCTACACAAATGATCCTGCCTCCCTGTTTTTTTGTTTGTGTAATAAGTTGAGCACTTTCTGCACTTACGTTTATCCATTCGCTGTGAATTTTATGCTCTCTTATGTCTTCAGCTCTTATTGGGGAAAAGGTACCATAGCCTACATGCAAAGTAACAGGAGCAAAAATGACCCCCTGACTTTTAATCTTCTTTATTAGCTCGTTAGTAAAGTGGAGTCCGGCAGTTGGTGCAGCAACAGAACCAGGCTCTTTGGCATAAACAGTTTGATATCTTATTTTGTCTGCACTGACATTTTCTCTTCTAATATAAGGTGGAAGTGGTACTTTCCCTTTTTTTTCAAGTACATCAAGAATATCTTTTGAGGTGACAATGTGCAGTTTTATTTGTCCAGTTTCAGTTTTTTTTAATATTTTAATAGTTAGTTCTTTGTCAAATGTGATTTCAAGCCCTTCTTTAGGCCCTTTTGAACTTTTACATAGGGCTGTTGCACTATAAGTATTGGCGCTAATCCTTTTAGGAAGTGATAAAAGCAAAAACTCTATTTTCCCTCCAGTAGGCTTTTTCCCAATTAAGCGTGCAGGAAATACCTTTGTTTTATTAATTACAAGGCAGTCTCCTTTTTTTAAATAGTGAATTATGTCTGAAAACCTTTTATGCTCTATATGAGCATTTTTTCTGTTTAATATAAGTAGGCGAGCCTCTTCCCTTTTTTTGCTTGGAAATTGAGCGATTTGTCTTTCTGGCAAATCAAAATTATAAGAGGATAAAAGAAAGTCTTCATTCATTGAAAAAGGTTGGTTCTTTGTGCTAGATAGCAAAGGAGTAGCCCTATGCTCATAGAGATAAAGCCCACCATTCTAAGGGTATCTGCTGGCATATCTTGTAGTTGACGCAAAAACTCCTTCATTTTTTCAGGAAATGCGAAATAAGGTAGTCCTTCAAAAATAAAAACAAGACCTATCGCAACTATAAATATTTTCATCATTGTTATCCAAAACTTTTGGGCAAGATATACACGGCCTTTTTAATTTGGGCAACAGAAAATATATGAGTAGTTAATTGAGGATGAGGATTAAGAAAAATGGTGGCGGTGCAGGGACTTGAACCCCGGACTCTGCGGATATGAGCCGCATGCTCTGACCAACTGAGCTACACCGCCACAACTAGTGTGTGGTACTAAATAACAATTTTTTTCTCTGTGTCAAGATTATTCTTGCCAATCTCCTTTAAAAAATGATCACTTGAAAGTTATTGATTTTCCAGCATTGCCTTGATAAAAATAAGAAAATTTTGTTTTGGGAGCTAAGAATGCAAGAGATAATAACAAAGGCAGTACCAACAGGTGTTTGGATAGTTACTGTTAGAGCAGGAGAAAAAGTAAATGGTATGACAGCTGCATGGGCAACTCAAGTGTCTTTTAAACCCCGTTTAATTGCTGTTTCTATAGCTCCACCTAGATATACTCATGGATTGATAAAGGAGTCGGGATACTTTTGTCTAAATCTTCTTTCTAAGGATCAGATGGAGCTTGCCAATCTTTTTGGTTTTAAAAGCGGCAGAAAAGTGGATAAATTTAAGGGCTTAAAATATACGAATGCACTTAAAGGCTCTCCAGTGCTTGAAGATGTTATAGCTTATGTTGAATGTGAAGTTAAGGATATTGTTACAGCAGGTGACCACGATCTTTTTATCGGTGAGGTAGTAGATGCAGCAGAGCTAAAAAAAGATGCTGAGCCAATGATTTTTAAATGGGATGATTTCTTTGGTAAAAAGTAAGGAGACATAGCAATGAATGAAGATTCCAAAAAGGAAGATATAAAGGTTGAAACTAAAGCTTCCAAACAGAGTTCAGGAGAAGTTCCTCATGAGGAAGTTGATAAGATAGATGAGCTTTTGAGGGATGTACCCGAATGGTTAAGGGAGCCATTAAAAGAAAATTATAAACAAATCCTTGCTACAATTGCCATAATTATAGTCGTTACAGTTCTTTGGAGTGGATTTTCCTATTACACAAATAAGCAAGAGACAAATGCGTCTTATAGCCTTGGCCTTGCGATGGCTCAAAAGGATGTAAATGAAAGGTTTAAGGCACTAAAAGAGATTGTTGATAAATATAGTCACACCAATGCTGCTAAGATTGCAAATGTATTAATTGGACAGGCCTACTTAGAAAAGGCTGAATTTAAAAATGCATTAAATAGCTTTAAAGAGGCTGCCCCTGATTTTGATGGTATAATTCATGATTCAGCTATACTAGGTCAGGGATATGCCCTTGAAGAACAAAAAGAATTTGATAAGGCCTTAAAAAGATATAAAGAAGTAAGTAAAAGTAAAAATGGATTAGAAAGCATAGCAATTCTTGACGAGGCTCGTATTTATAAGCAAAAAGGTCAAAAAGAAGAGGCTATTAAGGCATTTAATAAATATTTGGATCTAGAACCTCAGTCTCCATTTCTTGATTATATAAGGTATCAGGTACTTAATATTTCCAGTTGATGTCTAATTTGTCCCTAACGGGGGGCTTTCAAAATGGGGCAAGCCACAGAAGGCATACCAAGTAGGCTTCCGATATGGATAACGTGGCTTGCCTTCCTTGTTGGTCTTACGGGTTCTTTATCTTTAAGACTTATTCTCATTGCAAGAAAGTATGATCCTGAGCTTGTAAGACTTTTTTGGTATATTGGTGTAATTGGCAATATGTTCTTTTTTCTCTTTAGAAGCTACATTAGCGCTAGAAGACGTAAGATTATTGCATCACTTGCATTGCAGGAGAAGCTTAAAAACAAAGCAGAATTAAATAGCGACGATTATAAAGCCCTTAGCTATCTTATTTCGAGTTTGTATGTTTCTAAAGAGAGATGGAACTATGCTATAATTTCGTTTTTTTCTCTTTTAGCTGTATTATGGGATATCTTTATGTAAATTAAGAGAGAATTACAGCAATTACTCCTGCTAAAAAAATCCCATCAAATGTGCCAGCTCCTCCTATAGATGCAACAGGCGCATAAATCTTTTTTAAATCCTTTAGATGAAAAATATCTGCCCCTAACAGGGTTCCCATTGTTGCCCCAATATAGGCCACAGCAGGGGCATGAGGCCCTGTACCGTAGAATAAGGCTATTGCAGCTGCAATTATCGGTGGAATAAAAATAGGCATTGCAATACCAACTCCAGCAACAGGACGGGCAAAGAAATATGTGATAACTCCAACTAAGAGGGTAGCTAAGAGAGGCTCAAAGAACATTCCCCATTTAAGCATAAGATAAAGTGATAATATTAATGGTACAATAGCCCCTCCTACATTTATAGCAATAATCATGTCACCTGTTTGTTTTTGCGGGACCCTGTAAATCATGCCAAAGAATCGTATAGAACTAGGGAAAGGTTCTGGCCCTTCTATTTTAATCTTTTTGACTGGTATGTTTATGTTACTTCCAAGAAGCGATATTATTAGAAAAGAAAACGCCTGAAATTCACTAAGGCCTAATCTTTCAAAGGCTATAGTAATGAGGCCAATGTGTATAAATATAAAAAGAAATATTGAAAGAAATATTAAGAATACAAAAAATAAGAGACCAAGGGGGCTAAAAAACATAATTGCCCCCTAGTTTGAAAGTTTTTTGGCTATATCAACAGCCTTTTTAAGTGCTGATTTAAGGTTCGCTGGCTCCTTTCCTCCTGCCTGTGCCATATCAGGTCTTCCTCCTCCACCACCTTTTACAAGTGGTGCAATTTCTTTTATGATATCTCCTGCTTTTATCCTTTTGCTAAGTTCCTTGGTTACCATACATAATAGGAGTGCCTTGCCATCTTGTTCTGAACCAAGAACTATGACTCCATTTTTTAGCCTATCTCTAATACGATCTCCAAGTTCTCTTAATGCAGGGGCACCAAGACCGCTAGTTTGATGGGTAACTATTTTAAATCCGTTACACTCAATAGCCCCAGAAAGGATGTCATCTAGACTTGATACTGCACTACTTGTAGCCTTGGCTTTTAAGGCCTTTTCAAGCTCTTTTATTCTTTGATTAAGTAATGAAATTCTTTTTGATATGGCATTTACTGGACATTTAAGCTGTAAGGAAATGTTAAATAGCTCATCTTCAAGATCTTGAGTGAACTCTATTGCCTTTTGCCCTGTTACTGCTTCAATACGTCTAATACCAGATGCTACACTTGATTCAGAGATTATTTTAAAAAGCCCAATTTGCCCAGTTCTTTCAAGGTGAGTGCCTCCACAAAGCTCCATGCTAAAATCTGCAATGGATACAACCCTTACCAAATCTCCATATTTTTCACCAAAAAGTGCCATTGCACCAAGTGCCATTGCCTCTTTCTGAGACATAATTTTTGTATTAACAGGTAGGTCTTCTCTTATTTTTTCATTTACAATATGTTCTATTCTTTTAATTTCTTCCCGACTAATACTTGAAAAATGAGTAAAGTCAAAACGTAGCCTCTCTGGCTCGACTAAAGAGCCAGACTGCCGTACATGGTCTCCAAGTACTTTTCTAAGGGCTGCATGTAATAAATGCGTAGCAGTATGATTCCTAGCGGTATCTAACCTTCTGTCTTTTTTCACAATAAGATGTGCCTTTTGGCCTTTGGAGATTTCACCTTCTCTGACATCAATTATATGGACTATGAGATCGCCCTTTTTCTGTGTATCTAATACTTGGGCAACACCTGTTTCAGTATTTATTTCTCCTATGTCTCCGATTTGGCCACCTGACTCTGCATAAAAAGGTGTTTTATCAGTAACAAGTTCTCCCTTAAATCCTTTTGATACTTTGTCTTGAGAAGCGCCATCTTTAACAATGGCAAGGATTAAGCCATCTGTTTCAATAGAGTCATAACCGGTAAATTTGCTTTTTTGGCCTGCATCAACCAGGTCTTTATAAGCTTGAGGAAGCTTTTCAATTACCGTTTCCTTAGATGAGGCCTTTGAGCGGCGCCTTTGTTCTTCCAAATGTTCTTCAAAGCCTTTCTTGTCAAACTTAAGCCCTAATTCTTTACAAATGTCTTGTACTACATCAATTGGAAGTCCATAAGTATCATAAAGCTTAAATATAAAATCTCCTGAAATGGTGTCTTTTCCTTTTGCCTTAAGTTCTTCTTGAATATAGTCATCAAGGATTTTTAGACCTTGCCCGAGGGTTTGACCAAATCGTTCTTCTTCATGGTCTAGCACCTGAACAGTAAAATCCTTTGACTTTTCAATTTCAGGATAAACATCCTTCATATCCTCAATAACTTGAAGGGCTACCTCCCTCATAAATTTATCTTTAAGGCCAAGTACTCTGCCATATCGTACAGCCCTTCTTATGATGCGTCGTAATACATAGCCTCTACCTTCGTTGGAAGGAATAACACCATCTGTAATAAGAAATGTAGAGGCGCGTCCATGATCTGCAATAACCCTCATGGCAACATCAAAGGTATTTGATTGCCCATAAGATTTGCCACTAAGTCCTTCAAGTACCTTAAAGATATTTTCAAAAAGGTCTGTATCAAAGTTGTTTAATTTACCTTGGCAGACTGCTGCAATCCTTTCAAGCCCCATACCTGTGTCAATGCAGGGTTCAGGTAGAGGACTCATCTTTCCTGTTTCGTCTCTAAAAAACTGCATAAATACAAGGTTCCATATCTCAAGAAACCTATCACAATCGCAGCCAACCTTGCATTCAGGCCTTTTGCAGCCAACCTCTTTCCCTTGATCAATTAGGATTTCTGAACACGGGCCACAAGGACCTGTATCTCCCATTGCCCAAAAATTGTCTTCTTCATCTAAGCGTACAACCCTGTCTGGCGAAATTCCTGTAAGTTTGGGCCAAAGTTCTGCAGCTTCATCGTCTTCTCTAAATACAGTTACCCACAATTTTTCCTTTGGAAGTCCCAATCTTTCAACTAGAAATTCCCACGCAAACTCTATGGCCTCTTTTTTAAAGTAATCGCCAAAAGAAAAGTTCCCTAGCATTTCAAAAAAGGTGTGATGTCTTGCAGTATATCCTACATTTTCAAGGTCATTGTGTTTGCCACCTGCTCTTACACACTTTTGGCAAGAGGCTGCCCGCTTGTATGGTCTTTTTTCTTCACCTAAAAACACCTTTTTAAATTGTACCATTCCTGCATTTGTAAAAAGCAGGCTTGGATCATCTGCTGGAACAAGAGAAGAACTAGGAACAATTTCGTGCCCCTTCTGTTTGAAGTAGTCCAAAAAAGCCTTTCTTATTTCGCTGCTTTTCATTGCTTTCATGAAACAGCCTCCTGTGCCTCTTCTTCAACTTCTTGTCCTACTTTTAACCCGTATGCTTCTTTAACCTTCTCTTCTATCTCTTTTGTAAGTTCTGGATTGTCTTTTAGAAACTGACGGACATTCTCTCTGCCTTGTCCAAGCCTTTCGTCATTATAGGAATACCAAGAGCCGCTTTTTTCGATGATATCTAATGCCACAGCAAGGTCAATTAAAGTACTCTCTCGCGAAATCCCCTCTCCATAGTAAATGTCAAATTCTGCCTGTTTAAAAGGAGGGGCAATCTTGTTTTTTACAACCTTTACTTTAGTGCGATTGCCAATAACATCCTGCCCCTCTTTAAGGGCGCTTATCTTTCTAATATCAAGCCTCATAGTAGAATAAAATTTAAGGGCATTCCCACCTGTTGTAGTTTCAGGACTTCCAAACATTACCCCTATCTTCATCCGAATTTGATTTATAAAAATAAGGGCGGTATTACTTTTGTTTAGGTTTGCTGTAAGTTTTCTAAGGGCTTGCGACATAAGCCGTGCTTGAAGGCCAACATGGCTGTCTCCCATGTCTCCTTCAATTTCAGCCTTTGGCACTAGTGCTGCAACAGAGTCCACTACAACCAAATCTACAGCGCCGCTCCTTACAAGGGCATCAACAATTTCAAGTGCCTGTTCTCCATAGTC
>CAYMRT010000096.1:0-17513 GCA_964392885.1 uncultured Desulfobacterales bacterium
CAAATGGCTTTGGGATAAAGTCATCTACGCCCTGTTGTAAAGAACGAATGGCATTTTCAAGTTCAGTATAGGCAGTTAACATTATTACAGGAATATCCTCGTGGGACTTTTTAAGATCCTTGAGTAAATCAAGACCGCTGCCATCAGGAAGATTTATATCTAAAATTATTGCATCAGGAATGCTGTTTTTAAGCCTTTCTTTTGCCTCTTTTATAGTAAGGGCTGTATCAACTTTAAATCCATTTCTTTGCAAGAGTCTTTTAATAATAAGAACTGTATCTTCAAAATCTTCTACCAAAAGCACTCGCCCACTTATCTCCAACTCAGATACTGTCTTTTTGGATTGATGCACTTGATTATCAGTTTCTTTGTTCATTTCTTATTCCCCTTTATGTCTATTATTTTGGACAAGTGGCATTTTAATTACAAATTTGGCCCCTTTACCTTCTTCTGATTCACAAGATATTGTACCACCATGACGTTTTACTGCCGCCTGAACAATAGCAAGTCCTAAACCTGAACCAGGCTTGCCATGTTCTGCCTGATAAAAGGGTTCAAAAATGTGGAGCAGATCTTTTTCAGGAATACCGCTACCGTTATCTTCAACTGTTAAATACAAAAAATTGTCTTTTATTTCTGCGTAAATACCAACTTCTCCATCTGGTGGGGTGAATTTATACGCATTACTTATTAAATTAAACAAGATATCGTGAAACCTTGCGTTGTCACATTCTATAAATATATCATCAGGCACATCTATATTTAGTCTCTTTTGTTGCTGTAAGCCTTTTAACTCTGATATTGCGTCAAATATAAGCTCCTTTAAATTTAGCTTTTCAATTTTAAGAGGCATGGCATCAGAGTCTATGCGAACCATAGTAAGCATATCTTCAACCATTGAACGCATATGGTTACAATTCTTACGCACAGCCTCTACTATTTCTCTGGCCTCTTCTCCCATCTCGTCTTTAAGATAGTCAGCCATGTAATCTATATTTGCTTTTATGGCAGTTAAGGGAGTTCTAAGTTCATGGGAAGCTGTTCTCAAAAAGGCAGCCTTAGCCTGATACATATTTTTCATCTCATTATAGGCCGTCTCCAGCTCATCCCTGGCAAAGATGAGTTCTAATATTGTATCCTCCAACTCTTTTGTACGTTCAGCCACCTTTTCTTCCAAACTCATATTTACAAGTTCAAGCTCTTTATATGCCTTTTCTAGGGCCTTTTTGCCTGACATGAGCTGATTTATCATTTTGTTAAAGGCCTGGGCAAGCTCACCTATTTCATCCTTAGATTTTACTTTTACAAAGGAAGGAATTATCCCTGTCATGACCTGTTCTGTCGCATGACGCAGTAACTTTAAAGGCTTAGTTATTACATGGACTAGTGCAACTGTAAGCACAATGGAAATAGAGCCAATGATAAAAACTATCATTAACGATTGACGTTTTGCAGCAGATAAGTTTTCATCAACCCTTTTAAGGGAGAGCGATAAAACTACTCGGCCTAGAACAATCTTTTTTTCATCCTCAACACCTTGACCAAAAATCAATGTTTCCTTGCTTTGTTGATCAGGCGCCAATACTAAAGACGTAGCTACTAAAACCCCAGGATGTCCATTTTGATATACAATTTTTTTAAAAATAGGCGGATTGCCTTTAACATCTTTCTTTGCAATTATGCCTTTTGATTGAATAGGAAGATTTTTGCTGACCTCTTTTTGAACTTTTTGATAAAGCTCAAAGGGAATATTCCCATAAAAAGCAAGTATTTCGCCATTTTTATCTTCAATCCACGAAAACAGGATATCTCTTACACTTGCTAAAGACTTAAGGAGAGTTTCAAGTTGAGTCTTATTGTGAGTTACCAGTCCATATGCACTATTGGCAGATAAATTGGTAACCATTGCCACTGAAAGCTCTTCAAGGTCATGATATAAGATTTCTTTTTGCCTCTTTATAAAAAAGACGCCTAGAGTACTAAAACTTACTGCCAATATCACAGCAGTTAACGCTGAAAATTTGGTGGCCAAATTTGTCTTCATCTATCTTTAATAAAGATTTCAATGTATCAAATATGTTAATTTGAAATTATTGTAAAATTCTTAAGCAACTCAGGCTTTACCTTTAAACCAATCAATCTAGCTGTTCTTAAATTGAAATAAGTTGTAAAATCCTTACAAAATTCAACTGGATTTTTTATAGCTTTCTTTGTAATAACCTTGATTCCCATTAAAGCAGCCTGTCGTGCACTATCTAAGTAATCGCAATCAATTGAAAAAAGTGCACCAGATGCTGTAAATTTTTTAGAAAGCCCAACAAATGGCTTTTGAAATCTTATGGAAGAATAAATTATTCTAGGAGCAATAATGTTGTTATATATAAGGGTATCTGGAACTGCTATGATTGCGTCTGCATTTTCAAATAATTCTTTTAGCTTATCTTCAAGTTCTTTTATTGAATTAAGCTTTATGGCAAACAAATTCACTCCGAAGTAATTAACAATATCTTTCAATTTTTTCACAATATCTTCTGTATCTTCCGAATACAGACAACCTATTGTCTGAATAATTGGTTTAAGCTCCAATAGCTGCTTTATTTCCAATTTATAGTCTATGCTTAACACAACACCATATGTATTTTGGGAGTTAATTGCTTCATCAGGGGGGTCAAGCACCATAGAAAATATCTTAGGAATCTCAGGAAAAACTTCTTGGCTTTGGACCAGTGCTTCCGTACCAACCGGAAATATTACAGATGGTTTATAGCTCCTTTTAAGTCTTTGTAAGTAAAGCAAATCATGCTCTTTTATCTCTTTTAATTTTATATCTATCTCTGGACACCTCATAGATAATGTATCTGCTATGATATCAGCAGCTTGTCCATAAGGCTTAAAATTACTTGAAAGTAGTATCAAGGCCCTATGATCTTTACAAGATTGACACAAGGCTATTTTTTGAAATCCTAACAGCAAACTGCCAATTAGGATAAAAAGTATTGTCAAATTTTGTGCCTGGGCCTTGTGCACTACTTTCTCCTTTTTCAAAATTTCATTGAAAATCTGGCAGTAATAGTTGTATCTGCCCTTGGCCCAGATTCTGTATATTTAAAACGTTCATGAAAGATATTATGTATTGCAAAAGCGAATTCCCAAGGCTTATGAGGGGGCTTATATCCTAAGGAAAGATCTCCTAGTACATATCCATCAATTTCATGCCATTTAGAAAAGAACTTAATTATATCCACTACATCATTCATATCTCTTGAAGGAACTACAGGGAAAGAAGACGTTGAAAAATTGGATGGACTCAATCCGATAAAACAGTCGGCAGTGTCCTGCCAATGAATTCTAAAATCAAACCATAATCCAACGTCAAGATCATAGCGGATTTCGCCATTTATTTGGTTGGTTGGAACAGGCCCAAAGGTCATTCCGTCCTTTTTTTGCTTCCAAACATAACTGTAGTTTGCCTTTATCAAAAAATTTGGAGAGAAGCGATAACTTCCCTCTAGTTCAACACCATATTGATGCATTGAATACAAGTTATCATAAGTTAGATAAAACTTGCGATTTTTAATAGAAAAGTCATAGTCAATGATATCTGAATAGTTATTAAAGAATGTAGCTATTGTGCAGGAAAAGCCAGTAGGGTTTATCAACTGATATGCCAATTCAAGGCTTGTCAAGTTTTCAGGGTCTAGATCTACGTTTCCCGAATGGCGAAAATATGAGTAGTTCATATCAATATAGTTTTGCAAATAAGATGGGTACTTAAATGCAGTAGCTGCAGTAAACCTAATGGATTTGTTTGTACCAAGAAAATGAACTATGCTAATCCTTGGAGAGACTGCAACTTTTGCTTCAGTATGATAGTCTATTCTTAAACCTGTAAAGACATTTGTTTCACTAGATAGATGCCATCTATCCTCAATAAATACGCTGCCTAAAAATTGATTATGCCACTTATCATAACTGGTAGCTCCAAGGCTTCCTATTCGCCCTTCAAATCCATAAACCAAAGTATGTCTGTCTATATGAGCAAGGTCTTGGAATAAAAAGTTAATATTATCATAACGCCATCTTAGATGGCCAGACTGCTCAAAGTCACCTGATGCCTCAAAATGTCTCCACCATAAATCAAACTTCAGCTCATCTTTTTTATATGTTCCCCTCAAAAAACCATCAAATCCATCTTGATCAAACACACTTACAGTAGCTGACGGCTTGACATTTATTCGCCCCTTTGAAAAGCCAAAAGAAAAATTCAATTCATTTCCTGGCCTAAACTCATAACCAAGTTCTCCTCCGATTTTTAATAAGCCTTTTATTTGATTATTATGATCATTGACTGAACTTTTTTGAGTCCAGGCTGAAATTAGTTTATATGACCAAGGACCAAATTTGTTTCCGGAAGTTAAAGAATAAAGGGCTTCATTAAATGTACCTACAGATGCAGTTAATCTTGTACCAGATATAGCCTCTGGAGACCTTGTTATTATATTAATAACTCCAGAAAATGCATTTGAACCATACAGAACTGAACCAGGACCTCTTATAATCTCCACCCTTTCTATATCATCTGGCACCTCAGGAATTAGAGCACATTGATTGGTATTTCTGGTAGGAGAAAAAATTGGCCTGCCATCAATAAGCACTAACACATTGTTAGCCTGAAGACCGTTTACTCCCCTCATGCCAACGTTAAAAGACGCCCCTGTACTTTGAAAAAAATCAATTCCTGTAACAAACCTAATTAGCTTTGTTACGCTGTTATACCCCATGTGCTCTATGTCTTCTCTGGTTATAATTGTAGCTGTGGCAGGAGACTCTAATACAGTTAAAGATTGCCTAGAGGCAGTAACTACTGTAGGAATATCTTGAAAAAGAAGAGCTTCTTTTCCGGGCACATAACCCAAGACATTTTGACAAAAAAATATTAAAAAGAGAAAGTAAAAGATAAGGATGCGCACAGTAGCCTCCAGCTTGAAACATTCATCACAAAATAAGATATTAAAAAATCCTCTTCAAGAGGAAAAGATAACTAGATAAAATAAAAGACAAAAAAATGAACAGTAATTCATTGCTTAACAAGTCCTTAAAAGCGTTAGACATAACCTTTTGGCCTGAATCTTTAAAAAAAGCGGCAGATAAAGACCTCCAAGAGCTTCTACGGCCCATTAAAAATGAGGTTTCTTTTGATACGCTTCTTTTGAAGGTCTTGCCATTTAGCTTATTTGTAAAGACAACTCTTACCAAATATCCCGATATTGCAACAGATTTTATACAAAAAGGCCTGCTTTTAAAAAAGCTCGATATCTCACTCTTAAAAGCAGAAGCAACAGACCTTCTCAACATAAAAGAAGAGAAGGAGTTTTTAAAAGCGATTAGGATACTTAGAGCAAAATATATGTCGCGAATCGCAATCAGGGATATTTCAGGGCAAGCTTCCTTTAATGAAACTTGCAGTGATCTTTCAACTCTTGCTGCTGTTAGCATAGAGTGTTGTTTGAATTGGCTTGAGAAAGATATGGAGCCAAGATTTGGGCATCCTTATACAAAAGAAGGACTTCCTTTACGTCTCATTGTCCTTGGAATGGGAAAGCTTGGTGGAGGAGAGCTTAACTTCTCATCAGATATTGACCTCATTTTTTCTTTTATGAAAAGAGGCCTTACAAAAGGTGGAAAGTTAGAAGTCTCAGCTGAGGAGTATTTTTTAGAGCAAGCGAGAAGACTTATAAAACTGCTTTCTCTTCAAACAGAAGATGGAATTGTCTTTAGAGTCGATACCAGACTAAGGCCATTTGGAGAATCTGGACCATTGGTAATGAGCATGGATGCCATGGAAGAATATTATGAAAGACACGGAAGACAGTGGGAAAGGTTTGCCTTTATAAAGGCCCAACCTGTTGCTGGAGATTTAGAGTCTGGCTTTGAGCTATTAAACAGGCTTAGGCCTTTTATTTATAGGAAATATCTCGATTATTCAACTATTGAATCTCTTAAAGAAATGAAGGCGATGATACTTGCAGAGCAGGCCAAGAAAGCCTCTTACAACAATGTAAAACTTGGTCCAGGAGGCATAAGGGATATTGAATTTATCGTACAAACCATTCAGCTTATAAAAGGTGGACGAATAACTGCCTTACAAACGCCTTCTTTTTTCTCAGCGCTATCTATTATTAAAGATTTAAATCTCATGGATTTAAAAACATGGAAAACCTTAAAAGATGCCTATATCTTTTTAAGAACTACTGAAAATAGACTGCAAGAATATCAAGCATCTCAGGTTCATACATTACCCAAGGACCCAGATAAACAGTTAAGGCTTGCCTTAAGCCTTGGCTTTAAAAAGTGGGACGAGTTTTATGCAGCTTATGAATATTACTCAAATAAAGTAAACAAAATATTTAAAGAATTTTTTGAAACTCCTCAAAGAGACAGTCAACAACTTGAAGAAAAGAAACTGCTTCTTGCAAGACTTATTTGGAACAACCCGTCAGATCAAGAAACAAAAGAAGCAATTAAGGAGCTTGGTTTTCAATATATAAACGAAATTTCAAATCTTCTTTTATCATTCAAAAACTCAAAAAAAATACACTGCTTATCAGGACAAGCCCAAGAACTTATTGATGAACTTTTACCCAATTTGATTCTTTTCTCATCCGATGAAGCAAAACCAGACAAGGCATTAAAAAATTCCCTTTTCATAATTGATGCCATATTAAAAAGAACTATCTATTTACTTCTCTTAAAACAATATCCTCAAGTCTTAAAACATCTTGTATTTTTATGTGGAAAAAGCAGACTAATTGCAGACCTTTTAAGGCGTCAGCCTATTCTTCTTGATGAACTTATCGATGCAAATGTTCTTTTTAGCAGATTTTCTAAATATGAGCTGAGATCTAGACTTCAAAACATAATCGCCGCACTGCAAATAGATGATTTAGAACTTTGGCTAGATGAGATAAGGCGCTTTAAAAAAGGAAACGTGCTCAGAATAGCTGCCTGTGAATTAAAAGAAATTTTAAAAGCAAAAGAAGTCTCTGAAGACCTTACAAATCTTTCAGAAATAATACTTGAAAAATGTGCAGAAAAGGCATGGGAAAATATGCTAAACAAGGCACCAGAGGTCTTAAAGATTAACGAGTTTAATAAAAGTGGCATGGGTATTATTGGATATGGAAAACTTGGAAGCAGAGAATTGGGCTACTCTTCTGATCTTGATTTAGTATTTCTCTATGATACCAGTGTATTTCATGGGATATCAGAAGTAAATAAACCAACCCTTTCATATTTTTATGCAAGAGTAATACAAAAACTCATATTTTTTATGACAGCTAGGACAAGTCAAGGAATTTTATATGAAATAGATACAAGGCTAAGGCCAGATGGCTCTCAAGGCGTCCTTGTAAGTAGTACCGATAGCTTTCAAGAATACCTAGAAAAAAAAGCATGGACATGGGAGCATCAGGCACTTATAAGGGCTCGTTTTATTTGTGGTGACAATAGGGTTGAAAAAAAATTTGAAACCATAAGAAAGAAGCTAATCTGCCAGAAAAGAGACAATAAGAGCCTTAAAAAAGACATCTTGGAAATGAGAAATAAAATTATAGCAAGTACAAAAAAACATAAAAAAGAGTTTCACTTAAAAAAAGATACAGGCGGTATTATTGATATTGAATTTTTAGCTCAATATCTGGTGTTAAAAAATGCATGGAAGTTTCAGAGCCTTTCAACACACAGAAATACTGTTGAAATCATTGAATGTGCACAACAACTTAGGCTTTTAAACAATAAGGATGCAGAAAGCCTAAAAAAGGCTTATTTAGGTTACCTTGAAAAGATCAATTTATTAAGCCTTGATCTTAAAGATCCAATTTTATCTGAAAAAGAGAATCAAAAATTTTGGCAGATGAAAAAGGAAGTTGAAAAGATATTTAATAATATCTTTGAAGAGTAAACTACCTTGGAATATTGCCAAGTTTTAGTCTGATGCCACCCTAGCTGAATAGGGCTGCTATCCTTCAACTAAATTCCATGCCCTATTCGTTTTGTTTGGAAGCTTACGAACGATGACTATTACTTTGGCTATTCCGATTCCTTTGACGTACTGCTTTTTCTTGATAGATGTAAATTCCATTCCCATTAGTTTGAGACAAGCACGCTCACGTTCCCGATAAGGCTATTGATAAAGCGAAACTATTTTGTGCCGTGATTGAAAACCTTGAGGCAGGCGAGGCACTCAATAGCAAACACCCTGAAGACAAGCAACGATGATGGCATAATGAAGGTTTTTAAGTATTTTTTTCGTTCATACCTCATGACTGTACAGAAAAAACGAGCTTTCAGGCTATGAGGGCTACTATTGAGCATATTCTACTGTTACTCTGCAGCCCTTGGCGTGGACATGCAGGCAGAAGATACCACCACAAATATATTGGTAAATGTGCCAAGATATATCTTATAGTTGTCGAGTTCAGCAAAAAGGAGTGCAACATCGTTGGCTTTGAGGTTAAGGTAGGTAGTAAAGGCGCATAGATAGAGATTCTTTGCTGTGCTTGAATTAAACCGCAAGACACCATCCGTGTCTTCATGGGGGTGAGATTCTGGTTCTAAAAAATGTGAAAAGATTGCAACTAGTTCTTTATAGAATGACAAATATCTCTTTCTGAAGAGTGGACCAAAACATACGGCCATTAATTTTGTCCAAGTACTATATTATACATTTTTGCAAAAACGTTTGCAGAGAGGTGACTTTCCCAATGACCAGTAGTTTTTGCAACAATCCAAAAAATGAAAATAGTGGTTATGACGCCAACTGGAATTACAAATTTAGGAAGAGCAATTCCTTTATCTATTATTATGGAAAATAAGGGAGGCAATACTTTTACTCTTAAACACCTTTCCTTGCAGATAGAAATACATTCTGTACATCCAATACACTCAAAATTTCTTACTACTTTATAACTGGTAATTTTTATTTGTGATGGGCATATTCTTTCACATTTTTTACAGTTTATACAAAACTTTTCTTCTCTTTTTATTTGTACTGGTCCTAAAAAGGCAAAAAAGCCAAGAAAAAGCCCATAAGGACAGAGATATCTACACCAACAATTCCGTACTGCCAATGAAAATCCTATTAAAGAGATAATAACAATTAAAGTAGTTTTTGAAGGAGAAAGAAAAAACCGAAGCATTTTGGCATCTGCGGCAATATTGTATGGTGAAAAGATAAATTGCTCTATTTGAATAATGTTCATTTGTATAAGGATAATGTAAAGAAAGAAACCGAGAAGAATATACTTTAAAGAAAGAAGCGGCAAATCTAACCATCTGGGTAATGAAAATGCAATTTTAAGCCTTTTCCCCAAGATCTCAAAGAGATTTGAAATTGTACCAATAGGACAAACCCAACCACAAAAACCTTTTCTAAACAAAAAGGAAGAAAATATTAGTGCTAAAAATATAGTAAGCCCAGCAGGATGTATTTCATCGTATTGACCTGTTAAAATTAAGCGCTTTGCACCCATTAAAGCACTAAGGGGTAGAAAAGCTTCCACTGCACTAGGTCTTGTGGGAGGAATTCCTTGTCCAGAAATAGCCCACTTATAAAAATCGAAAAATTTGAATCCTACAAAGATAAAAAAAGCAAGATAAGAATACTGGATAATGGGCCTTAAAAAAAGATTAAGAAACTCTTTTTTCAATATCTTCATATGCACTTTGTCTAAGTTTTGGAGTACAAATACATAGAAATAACAAGTCCTCTTTAGCAATATTTTTTATCCACTGAGACACAGTGTAAGCCTATAGCCATCTTGTCCTTTCGCCATGAATGACTCTAGCACCTGCAATTTCATTTTTTATCTTTTTGTTTAATTATAATTCCCTTAAGGATTGCCCAATTGTTCATAAACTATCCGTCACATATTGCAAAAATATTACGCATTCTTTTATCAAATCCTTTAAGCTGCTACATACAGAAATTTTGAAGGGCTTGATATAGAAGTCTGTTAAAGAGCTCTTGTCAATTCCTCAAATAAAAATAGTAAAATTTTTCATATGATTGAAATCATTAAGACGCATCTTGTCTTTCATCTAGTGAATTAAACCCAATAAGTTTTTTAATGACAACAAAACAGGTATCCATACCACACCCTTCTATTTCGAGTTTGTTTTGTACATTAGGGCATAAAGTACAACTTGGATCTACAATAATACTATCTATGTTTTTAATAACTTATTCGTGTCAAGATTCCTTGGTATAATTTTATCATCAATCTTCATCTATATTTTTTTTAAATATACGATCACTTGAGTTAAAAAATTATAGTCGCAAAAAATGAATAAAAAATTACTTTATTATGCGTTTTAGCTTTTAAGGTAAGATATAGAATTGAGAGTCAATTCTTTAGACATACTCAGAAAAAACTTATGAATAGATTTGTCTTTTCAAAAAGATCTTCTTTTAAAATAATTAACTTGCAAGAGAGAATTTAGTAATTTTAGAAAGTTAGAGAGTCTTACTGTACCCTTTAGACCCCAAATGTTAAAGACTCTATCGAGTCTATTTCCAGCGAGTCAAGCTATCTAAACTTTTTGTAAAAAATCGCAACTCTTCTTCAATGATATTTAATTTATATTGAGTAATTTTATTAAGCTTTAAAATTACAAGTAATTGCTTTTTATATGGAGTTTAATACTTAACCCAACCAACAAATTATAAAAATAACAAAAATTATAGACAACATTTTTTATAAAAAAATTATTCACTTAACAACATTTTATTTTTAGTGAAAATATAAGGATAAAATTATTAATTATACTCTTGTAAGTATGGCTAGTTGATCATAGGTTACTACCCCTGAACAAATGGTAAGTACAGCTTTTCCCTTAAAAGACTTGTTCAAAAAAGGACTATTAAAACTCTTAGAAATAATAGAATCTTTGCGAAATACAAACTCTAAATCAGGATCAATTATGGTCAAATTGGCAACTTCGCCTTTTTTAAGACTCCCGCCATTAACTTTAAGTATTTTTGCAGGCGCAGTGGACATAAGCTCAAAGATTCTTTTCAGACTAAAGTCTTCTTGATGATATAAAATTTTAAGGGTTACAGCCAATGAACTCTCAAGACCTATTATTCCATTTGCAGCAAGAGCAAATTCGCACTCCTTAACCAACAATTCATGAGGAGCATGATCTGTTGCAATGGCATCAATGGTGCCATCTCTAAGTCCTTGAATTATTGCCTGTCTATCTTCTTCTGTGCGTAAAGGAGGGTTCATTTTTGCGAAGGTATTATAGCCCTCAACCATTTCATCTGTTAAACTAAAATAATGGGGAGCGGTTTCGCAGGTAACTTGCACACCTTTATCTTTAGCCTGACGAATTATTTCCACAGATCCTTTTGTGCTGACATGGGCAACATGAAGTCTAGCTCCTGTAAGCTCTGCAAGGGCACAATCCCTAAAAACTGCAATTTCTTCCGCTGCATTTGGTATGCCCTTTAAACCCAAGCGGGTTGACACTCGCCCTTCATTCATACACCCGCCTGTAGAAAGACTTAATTCTTCAGAGTGTGAAATAATTAAAGCATCAAAATTGAGAGAATATTCAAGAGCAAGCCTCATAAGGCCTGCATCTGACACAGGAAGACCATCATCTGAAAAAGCAACAGCTCCTGCCTCTATTAGATCAAAAAATTCAGTAAGCTCCTGTCCTTTCTGGCCTTTTGTAATTGCAGCTATAGGAAGGACATCACAATATCCAGCTCTCCTAGCTTGTTCAAGAATAAATCTAGTTATTCCCTCATTATCATTTGGCGGAGCGGTATTTGGCATACATGCAACCTTTGTAAAACCACCGGCTGCAGCAGCCCTTGTGCCAGTTTCAATTGTCTCTTTATATTCAAAACCAGGCTCTCTCAAATGAACATGCATGTCTATAAGACCTGGCACCAACCATTTGTTGGAAAGATCAACTATTTTAGCACCTTCTGGAATGCCTAACCCTTGGCCAATATCCACAATTATTCCATCAACCACAAGCAAGTCCGCAACTTCATCCCTATTATTCGATGGATCTATTATTCTTGGATTTTTAAATAAAATAGGGCCTTTCATCCTTAGTTAACTCTCCTTCACATCAGCGAGTAAAAGAGTAAATAGGGCCATTCTTACCGCAACTCCATTTGTTACCTGATCAAGTATTATGGATCGCTCAGAATCTGCAACCTCAGGAGACATTTCTATTCCTCTATTTATAGGCCCTGGATGCATAATAATAGCTCCATCTTTCATAAAGGAAACAATATCAGTTGTAAGGCCGAAAACCCTCGCATATTCTCTGCCACTTGGAATGAGAGAGCGACCTTGTCGTTCCTTTTGAATTCTAAGTGCAATAATAACATCAGCCCCTGAAATAGCCTTTTTAAGATTTAACTCCAACTTACAGCCATATTCTTCCACAAAAGGCGGTATCATGGTTGCAGGGCCACAAACGGTGACTTCTGCCCCCATCTTTTTAAACGCCATTATATCTGAATGTGCAACTCGGCTGTGGGCAATATCTCCAACAATGGTAACCCTTAAACCCTCTAAATGTCCAAAGTGTTCTCTTACAGAAAAAAGGTCCAAAAGAGCCTGAGAAGGATGTTCATTTATACCATCCCCTGCATTTATCACAGCCGCATCAATGTGCTTAGCTAAAAGATGTGGTACCCCACTCATGGAATGCCTTATAACAATTATATCTGGCTTCATTGCCTCAATATTTTTTGCAGTATCAATAAGGGTTTCGCCCTTTACAACACTGCTTGAACTTGCAGAAATGCCTACTGTATCAGCACTAAGTCTCTTTGCTGCAAGCTCAAAAGAGAGTTTAGTCCTGGTGCTTGGCTCAAAAAAAAGGTTTACAATGGTCTTTCCACGCAAGGGAGGTACTTTTTTTATTGGCCGATCAAGGATCTCTTTTAAAGACTCTGCTGTATCAAGAATGAAACCTATTTCTTCCTGTGAAAGATGTGCTATTCCTAGAATATGTCTTGATTGCAGTTTTGTCATAACCAAAAAAAAGCCTCCTTTCTATCTGAAAGGAGGCTTGATTTTGCCTTAACCCATTTCAGCTAGCCTCAGCAGCTTTTCATATTCTGCATCTACTCGTCTTTGTATATATTCGATATGTTCCTCTGTAAGATGCCTAAAACGCCTCTGGCCCTTTAGATACTCAGAAACTGGTTTTGGTTTTGTAATTTTTCTACTGATGATATAACGCCCCTCAATCACTTCATAAAGAGGAAATACCTTTGTTTCAACAGCAAGTCGTGCGATCTCGATGGAGCGCTCACCAGCAGAACCCCAACCAGTAGGACAAGGAGAGTAAATATGAACATATGCAGGCCCTTTTACAAGAGCTGCTTTTTTTACTTTATTCATAAGATCCAAGAAATATGCAGGAGATGCTGTGGCAACGTATGGGATATTATGTGCTACAGCAATGGCAGGAACATTCTTTTTCCATGTGACCTGTCCAAAACTCTCTTTTCCTGGTGGGCTTGTTGTTGTCATAGCACCATAAGGGGTACACCCTGAACGCTGCACTCCAGTATTCATGTATGCCTCATTGTCAAGACATACATATAGAAAATCGTGCCCCCTTTCAAATGCACCAGAGATCCACTGAAGACCGATATCACCAGTAGCCCCATCACCACCAACAGCCAGAATATCCACATGCTTCTTAGGTATTTTGCCCTTTCTAGCCAATACCTTTCTGGCACTTTCAACACCAGAGGCAACAGCAGCAGCATTCTCAAATGCTATGTGAATCCATGGCACTCTCCAAGCAGTATGGGGATATGGAGAAGTAATAATCTCCATACAACCAGTTGCATTACATACAATGACGTCCTTCCCTAGGGCTTTCATAACCATCCTAAGGGCTAACACTTCTCCACAGCCCTGACAGGCCCTATGACCAGGGGAAAGAAGCTCATCCTTAGGTAGATTTTTTGCTTTAAATCCTTTGAATTTTTCGAATTCTGGTATCATTTTTCCCGCACTCCAATCACTTCATAGAGTTCTCTTGGACGTTTCTTGGCAAACGCAGTTGCCTTGTCCACTATCTCCTTAAAACGGCTGACGGTTACATCCCTTCCACCAAGGCCAGCTACAAAGCTAAAGATCTTTGGTGCACCAGGTATCTTATAAAACATAGACCTGAGTTCAGCACCAACTGGCCCACAAACAGCTCCAGGAGGTAAGCAGCGGTCAATGACAGCTAAAACTTTAGCCTTACCCACTGCCTTTCTAAATTCCTGGGCTGGGAATGGCCTCCAAAGGCGAATCCTCAGGAGCCCTACGTTTTTACCTTCATCTCTCATTGCGTCAACAGCAGTCATAGCAGTCTCAGAGATACTTCCCATTGTTACTAACAGTATCTCTGCATCTTCGGTTCTATAGGACTCTACTGGGTTATATTTTCTGCCAAAAATCTCAGCAAATTCATCCCATGCCTTCAAAATGTATCTTTTGGCCTTTTTCATGGCCATATCATGAGCCACCTTAGCCTCAGTATAAACCTCAGGGATGCCTACAGGCCCCATAGTTATTGGGCGCCTAGGATCTAACTTATATCTCGGCTTAAATGGAGGCAGAAACTTATCAACTTCTTCTTGGTCCGGAAGCTCTATAGGCTCAATAACATGGCTTAACGTAAAGCCATCAATATTCACAATAAATGGCAAAGACACATTTCTATCTTCTGCCACCCTAAAGGCATGCAGAGTAAGATCAACCGCCTCTTGCCCATTTTCAGCAAAGGTCTGAATCCAGCCAATATCCCTTTGAACCATAATATCTTGATGGTCATTCCAAATGCTAATAGGAGCTGACATCGCACGGTTTGCAACTACCATCACAATTGGAAGCCTCATAGTGCTTGGTATGTAAAGGATCTCACTCATAAGCGCAAGACCCTGGGCACTAGAAGAAGTAAACGTCCTTGCTCCTGCAGCCACTGACCCACAACAACAGCTCATTGCAGCATGTTCACTTTCAACAGGAACAAACTCTGCATCAAGCTCTCCATTTGCCACCATCTCTGAAAGATGTTCCACAATATGAGTCTGAGGTGTGATTGGATAAGCCGGTATGACCTCTGCCTTAGCCAAACCAACCGCCTCAGCAATTGCTATTGAAACCTCTATTCCCACGCGTTTTGCCATGACTACCCCTCCTCTGGAACCATTGTTATGGCATCTTTGGGGCATTCGTGGGCACATATGCCACAACCCTTACAATATTCCATATTTGCCACAAAGTAACCTTCTTCATCCTGATCATAAGCCATATCTGGGCAAAATACCCAGCACATGCCGCACTTTATACATTTTTCCTTATCAACAACAGGACGCTGGGAACGCCAGTCACCTGTGCGGAAGTTGGCGGCATTTCCTGGCTCCAGGATATGACACCCAAAAGTAATTGTCTTCCAACCTACTATGGCATCTGAATTGGCCATTTTACAACTCCTTAAATAATTTTATTCGGCTATTACAGTTTCATTAAAGGCCCTTTCCAAAGCCTTTTTGTTTTTCTCTGCAAGACGTCCAAAACGCTTTTCAAGAGCCTCAAACAAAGGCTCTTTATCAACAATGCCTGTTGCCTTAAGAAGCGCACCTAGCATTGTAGTGTTGGTAATTGGAAGTCCAAGCTCCTCTGTTGCAATTTTTGTTGCATCTACCATGGCAAGCTTGGCCTTGATCCCAAACTTCTCTCTCACTTGGTCAGCAGATAGTTCAGTATTAAGGATAACTATTCCATCATCCTTTAAACCATCTGCCACATTTACCAAAGCTGGTAGAGAAGGGTCTAACACCAACACAATATCTGGGGTGTAAACCTTTTCTCTAGTCCTGATTTGTTCATCACTTACCCTGATGAAGGCAGCAACCGGTGCCCCCCTTCTTTCAGGGCCAAAGCTTGGGAAGGCCTGTGCATATTTCCCTTGAGAGATAGCGGCAGTTGCAACTAATTCTGCTGAGGTAACTCCTCCCTGTCCGCCTCGGCCATGAATTCTTACTTCTTTCATTTGATATCTCCTGTATCGATTTGTTATGGATTTTTAACCAGTGAAAAAGTTAAAAAACCACTTCAACTTTTTTAGATTAAGCAAGTGTTGATTAAAAAACTGATTTCTAGACTGTTTACAAGGCACATCTAGCTTTGTCAAGATGCTTTAAGGCTCAAAATTCGATCTATAAAATATTGCCCTCTACAACTTTTTCCTTTGAATCCCTACATGATTTTTACTTTCAAGAAAATATACCCTGACCTTTCTGCTTCTAGGGAACTCTCTTTTCATCATAGATTTTAAATGCTTTTGCAGTTCTCTGGCGCTACACTGAAACTCCTGATAGAGATAACCTCGCTCTCTGAGCCAAAACATCTCCTCAGATTCTTTTATTATTGAAATTCCTCTATTTCTTTTATAAGAGAGTATCTCAAAACCTGTACCTTTTTCAGCCTTTTTTAAAGCATTAAGAGTTTTTCTTAGGGCACTTTCTAAATTAACTAGAGCCACCTTTCCCTCTCTGTGCCTCTTTAATTGCTCTGTCAAGTGCTCCCTTATGCACTTCTCCAGCAAAATGAAGTGCGCTTTTACCTGTCACTGGATCAAAATCAGAAGGGTCAGATAAGCATACATACTGCACAAGCCTAGAAATAAGAGTTGGCGCATCCTCTACAGACTTTCCCAATATATCTTTAACTACCTGATATGTAGCACCACATGATGCTGCACGCTTTACTTTGACATCTTTTATTTTTCTCCCTTCAAGGGTAACCTCGTATTCAGGCAAACCAAACTGCTCTCCATATTTACCAAGCCCTTCCTTTTTTCCAAGGCCACAACAGGTAAAAGGGCAAATAGCTCCTGGTATGTGCTGGCCAGATGCTATACATGGTATGTCCTTTTTATTACATACCTCAACAAGGTACTCTGAAAGATCAGGGTGCTTCAAGAAGTTAAGCACCAAATCACAATCAAAATTACTTGTTATGTACTCCTGCGGCTCATCAATCAGCTCTGGCAAAGGCCCTTTTATATCCACAACCTTTACAATATCTAAGCCTTTGCCATACACTTCTATCCCGGCTATTTTATAATCTCCAGAACCATCTTGTTCAAAAATTACAATTTGCTGGGCTTGCTCTTTCTTCATAAAATTAAGAAACCGAGTAACCTGCTTTTATTATGGCCTGTTTTATATCATTTATATCAACAAAATCCTCTTTTTCAAAAGTAGCCGTACCGCTATTAAGATCAACCGTTACATCTTTTACACCCCTTATCTCGCTTATAGCCTTTGTAACATGTTTAACACAATGGTCACATTTCATGCCAGAAACCTTTATAATACTTTTTGCCATATCACTTCTCCTTTTCTATCTTTTTTAAAGTAATATTAAATAATGTATCCAACCCAAAAAGAAATAAAAATAACCAAAAAC
>CAYMRT010000097.1:0-1579 GCA_964392885.1 uncultured Desulfobacterales bacterium
ATTAGCTGATTCACCTGCTATTGATTCAGGCTCTGTAAATGCAGCGTACGATATTTATGAATATTTTTATAACACTTCCATAAGGTATGATATAACTGGACGCAAAAGACCTTACAAAACATTCGATATTGGTGCCTTTGAATGGTATCCTTCAGAAGCAAATGGATCTATTGATCCGCCTGCAAATGTTCATATAAAGCCATAAATTAACTTGTATATTCTTTTTAAAAGCCTTCTTAAGAAGATGCACTTCTTGGGAAGGCTTTTTATGTTGATTTCATACTTTTTTTTATTAAAATAGCCAAAATGAATGAAAAAAAGGTACGCTCTTCCAATACTATTCCATATAAATCGTCAATAACCAGAGAGCACAGGGAAAAATTAAATGACCACAAAAGCATAAATCTGTGGTTTACTGGACTCTCTGGCTCTGGGAAATCTACCCTCGCTCATGCTGTAGAGAAAAAGCTTTACGAGATGGGGTGTCGCACCTATGTCTTTGATGGAGACAACGTAAGGCATGGTTTGTGCGGCGACTTGGGCTTTAGTCCTGAGGACAGGTCAGAGAATCTAAGGCGCATTGCCGAGATGGTTAAGCTTTTTCTGGATGCAGGAATAATCGCCCTTACAGCCTTTATTTCTCCTCTTCGTAAAGATAGGCAAAGGGTCAGATCAATAATTGGTGAGGAGAACTTTATTGAAATATACTGCAACTGTCCCCTGGAAGTTTGTGAGCAAAGGGATGTTAAAGGCTTATACAAGAAGGCAAGGGCTGGCCTCATTAAGAATTATACTGGAATATCAGCGCCATATGAGCCGCCAGTTTCGCCTGACATAGAAGTGTTTACCAGCAAGCAGTCTCTTGAAGAGTGTGTTGATATAATAGTTGATTATCTCATAGATAAAGGCATCGTAAAAAAACATAGGAGGGAGCTTTGAGTGAAAAGGTCCTTGTAACTGGGGCAGGTGGTTTTATAGGAAGCCATCTGGTGGAACTTTTGGTTAGGGAAGGTTATAGTGTTAGAGCCTTTGTCCACTATAACTCTAATAGTAACTGGTATAATCTTGAGAAAGTTCCAAAGGACGTTTTGGATTCCATTGAAATAGTTGCTGGAGATGTAACAGACCCTTTTTCTGTGGACCGGGCAGTTGCAGGTTGCAAATATGTCTTTCATCTTGCTGCCCTCATAGGTATCCCCTATTCTTACATCGCTCCGGCCACCTATGTTGCCACAAATGTGGTTGGCACGGTAAATGTTCTTGAGGCTTGCAGAAAACACGACGTTGAGAGGATGGTTCACACCTCAACCAGTGAGACATATGGCACAGCTCAATACACTCCAATAGACGAAAAACATCCATTGGTAGGTCAGTCTCCTTATTCTGCAACAAAGATAGGGGCAGACAAGCTTGCAGAAAGTTACTGGCTGAGCTTCAAAACTCCAGTAACCATCTTGCGTCCATTCAACACATTTGGCCCCAGGCAGAGCATGCGTGCAGTGATCCCCACTATTATAGTTCAGGCCCTTACCAAGGGAGAGCTTACCCTTGGTAACTTGTCGCCTATAAGGGATTTTAC
>CAYMRT010000098.1:0-3520 GCA_964392885.1 uncultured Desulfobacterales bacterium
AAGGCCAGCGTAAAGCCGGCCTTTATTTTTGGATTTTTAGCTACAGCCGCCGCAAGTACCACAACCACCAGTTGGTTCCGTATCACATCCACACGCACCACCTAAAGAGGCAAGTTCAGCAAAACTTGGCTCTCTAACCTCTAAGATTTTAATATCAAAATGAAGCCTCTCACCTGCAAGTGGGTGATTAAAGTCAGCCATTACCACATCATCCTTTACCTCTTTAATGGTAAAACGAACTGGTCCATGTGGAGACTGTGCTTCAAAAGGCATTCCAGGTTTAAGCTCCATACCTTCAGGAAAATTTGCCTTAGGGATCTCACGAATAAGATCTTGCCTCATTTCACCATAGGCATCTTTGGGTTCTATTGTTAAAGAAAGACTATCTCCAGCCTTTTTCCCCTTAATGCCATCTTCCAAACCTTTAATTACCTGACCGGCTCCAAAGACAAAGCCAAAAGGATTGCCAGGAGTTGTCTGGTCAATAGTTTCACCAGAATCTAACCTTAGAGTGTAATCAATTGTTACAAAAGTACGATCGTTAATCTCCATTTCTTTCTCCTATCTTTATTAAATTGCCTTTGATAGTTTTATGGAAAACTCAAAGGGATAATTTCTTTTTGAGGCATTCATACCTGAGGTGAACATTAAGAAAACATATTATCTAAAAAGCCTGCGGTCAAGTAAAAATGATAGTTTCATATCATTTTTTCAAGATATATTTTCTAACTGCTCTATTGTGTTCTTTAAGTGTACGCGAAAAGTAATGTCTTCTATTTCCTTTTGAAACAAAGTACAAGTAATCAGTTTTCTTTGGATATAAAACCGCCTTTAATGAAGTAAGACCTGGATTGCAGATAGGACCTTTTGGAAGTCCATAACTTGTATAAGTATTGTATGGAGTCGGTTTTCTAAGATCTCTCCAAGTAAGACGTCTCTTTTTGATACGTTTTTCTACAAGAATTCCATACTTAACAGTTGGATCAGCCTGAAGTGGCATTCCCTTTTTAAGTCTATTCCAGAACACACTTGCAATAATTGGCTTTTCATCTTCAACAGCCGCTTCAAGTTCTACTATTGAAGCAAGGGTCACAACGTCGTGTACACTTATCCCAAGTTCCTTTGTCCTTTTGTCAAAATTATTTTCCTGCCATATCCTCCAAAAATGTGTAACAAGATGTTTGACTACTTGTTTGCTATCCACATCTTTTGAAAAAAAATACGAATCTGGGAACAAATATCCTTCAGCACTAAATTCATTCTTAATATTTAACTGCTTTAAAAGATCTTTATCTGTGACAGTTTTTAAAAAGGCATCTTTTTTTAATAGATTAGCCTTTTGAAAAAGATCAGCTATTTGAAAAATATTGAAACCCTCTGGTATTGTTATAAGATGTTGAATAACCTGGCCTTTTACCAATGTTTCTAATATTTCCTCTGAAGACATGGCAGGGGTTAATTTATATTCACCTGCCTTTATTTGATGGATAACATCTTTATACCAGGCTAATACAAAGAACGCTTCTTTTGACTTTATAAGGCCTTTTTCTTCCAAAAGTTGTGCTATTTCTTTAAAAGAAGTTCCTTTTTTTATTTTTACTATTTGATAATCTGCTCTTTTTTGAACTGGTTCTAAAAGGGTTTTAAAATGATTAAAACTAAGATAACATATTAAAAAAATCAGATATAAAAAAAATGTAAATTTGAGGTTTAAAAATATCTTCATATGGATACTGACAGGATCTTTTGGATAATAATTTTTATTTTATTTGGCTTGTGGTTATACATTCAGGCAACAAGTCCTTCTAGATATCCCTGAATTTTTAATCCCTCAAGTTTTGAGGGTAATAAGATTCAGTCAAAAAGTAATTGTCAACCATCCATTTCTGTAAAAGGCATAACTACCGATACACAAGTAAAAAATCAAGAAATAAAATAATCGCCTTGGGTAAAAAAGTTTTTTTAATAAAACAAGTAAATCATCTTGTTGGAAAGGCAATGCACCGTTACAAGCTTTTAAAACACGGTGACAAAGTCCTTGTTGCTGTCTCAGGAGGAGCCGACAGCCTTGTATTATTACATTTTTTATATATTTGGAGAAAAAAGGCCCCTATAAACTTTGAAATTTATCCAGTGTACTTAGACATGGGATTTGATTCTGGTGATATATGGCAAACTTTAAGGCTATACTTTTCTAAGCTGTCAGTTCCTTTTTATATGGAAAAAACAAATTTTGGCATATTAGCCCACAGTGAAAAAAACAAAGGGAAAAGTCCATGTTTTTTATGTTCTTGGAACAGAAGAAAAAGACTTTTTGAACTAACACAAGTGCTTGGTTGCAATAAAATTGCCTTAGGCCATAATCTTGACGACCTTATTGAGACTTTCTTTATGAATATTTGTTATAGTGGAGAAACAAGCACTATGATGCCTAAGCAACAGATGTTTAAGGGGCTGATTACAATAATTAGACCCTTAGCTATGGCAGATAAAGAAAAAATAGTATCTGTGGCTCAAATGCTTGAGTTGCCAGTATGTCAAAATCCATGTCCTTCTTCTGGGAAAAGCGAGAGAACATATATCAGACAATTATTAACTGAACTTTATTCAAAAAATAAAAAAATAAAGGGAAACATAGCAAATGCACTTTCTAACATAAGGCTAGAATATCTTCCTTCTTAATTGCTCCTTCTCTAACTATTCTGATTTTATCTGAAGTTGCATCAACAATTGTAGAAGCAGGTCCTTTTTTAATATTGCCTCCATCTAAAAAATAATCAGGTGGATCGTCTTTTAATTGATTTATAACTTCATTTATATTTTTAGTTAAAGGCATACCAGATAAGTTAGCACTCGTAGCGGTAATTGGCTTTGATACCTTTTTGACTAACTTCATTGCAATGTTATTGCTTGAAACCCTAACTCCTATTTTACCAGTGCCACCAGTAAGATAAAAACTAAGATTTTCCTCGGCTGGAAGAAGAAGTGTAAGCGGACCAGGCCAGAACTTCTTGATAAGCCTTTTAGCAACCTCTGGGATTCTTTTTTTATCCACAGGGGCCTTATCTAAGTCTTCTATTAATATCAACAAAGGCTTTTCCTTTGCTCTTTTTTTTATCTTAAAGATCTTTTTAAGTGCCTCTTCATTATCAAATAAGGCCCCAAGGCCATAACCTGTTTCAGTTGGAAATGCACAAACTCCTCCTTTTTTTATAACCCTTGAGGCCGCATCAACTGATGTTCCTATGTTTTTAAAGTCCCTTTTCATTTATTTCAATTATCTTTCTCTCTTGCTCAGCTCTATAATTTGCAAGCTTTTCTCTAAGGGTGGTGTCATATATACTAAGTATTTCGATTGCAAAAAGTGCTGCATTCTTTGCACCTGCTTTTCCTATCCCCATACTGGCCACTGGAATCCCAGGAGGCATTTGAACTGTTGACAAAAGTGCGTCAAGGCCTTTTAACGAGCTACTATCAATTGGCACTCCTATAACAGGCAAAGTTGTATTTGCTGCAATTG
>CAYMRT010000099.1:0-8459 GCA_964392885.1 uncultured Desulfobacterales bacterium
CAACCTGTCTATTATGGTTTACGCCTTAAAATCAGCTATAAGTGAGCGCTAAATATTTTTCTTTATCAGGGGCTAAAGGCATGTTGTATATTTGAGGGAATCTTTTCCATATAGATTTAGCTATTAGATAATCAAGGTGACCTATTGATTTAGGATATCTGCCAAATACCTCTTGCCAAACATTCCATCTTTCCATACACAAGTATGTAAAACATTTAGAGGCTCCATTTTGGGAAAGCAGCTCTAATAAGTGTTTATACATTTTTACTCTGACGGGCCTCAGATATCTAAACTTGTTGTCGTCACCAAGAATCATTTCTTGTGCAGTTATCTTTGAAGAAGGATAATTGTTTTCAATTTTTGTTTTCATTTCTGGATTAAACCGTAAACTTCCAATAGATATCCAAATAACGTCATTTGGAGAAATAGCTGAAAATATATCTTTTATCAGTCTCTCGTAGGCTGTTTCCCAGTTTTTAAATAAAAGCATAGGATCAAAGTGAAGGCCTATTTTATAACCAGCTTTAACTACCTTTTCCATTGCTCTGATACGTTCATCAATATTTGCTGTGCCGATTTCTTCTTTTTTGATGACTTCTTGTGGATTTACAGTCCAAGAGATAACTGTTTTGTTTCCGTGATCCACATCCAGAAGAGGGTCAACTTGTGCGCTTTTAGTCCTTAGTTTTAATATGCAGTTTTTAAGCCTTTTAAATCTTTCTATTAACTCTTTAGCAGCTAGGTTTAATGGATGAATGCCTAGGCTGTCACCAAGTTCCCACGAGCCTATTCTAAAAAGACGCCAAGGTTGTTTTGATGTTTTAGATTGTATTTCATGTAAAATAGCCTTGGTATCTGCTATTAAAGTTAATGTGGTGTCTGTAAGATAATTTTGTAAAAAACAGTAGGTACACTCAAAAGGACAGTTGCTAATATGAGAAATTACATGAGTGCTGCAGCATATATATTTAGGATCTAATGAGGCACAGATGTGGAATATTTCACCTTTTTTAGGAGATAGATACAAAACCCTTTTTCCTGCCCTATAATCAGAGAGTTTAGGTGAATAACCAATTTGAAAATTCTCCTTAACAGACTTTGAGATGCTTAAATCTTTAATTGAGGGATCAATTATTATTTGTTTAAATTTCATGGGTTATAAAACAAGCTAACGATTAAAAGTTCTTTTGTGCCAAATACTACTAAAATTTTCGTTTAATAACATTTTTATAATAATTTTTATAATAAATGGATTGGACTATTATGAGTAGTGTGTTCGTATCATTTTAAACCTGTTTGTGATAACTTATGCTCCCTACTATAAAATCAAGCAATTTTAAACTTTCTTATAGATAAACTCATGTAACTTCTTGGCAAGCTTTCCTGGCCTTTTAGTTTTCTTTTAGGTTAATTGTCTTCTTTGCGTCATTATCCTTATTATCATGAGTACCAAACAACTTTTTGCATATTACAGATAATATTTAGTTAAACTAGTAGTTAAATTCTATTTCTCCTGACTCAATTTTATAACATTTTGAGTTTTCCAAGTTTAATACCTTAAGGCGACCAATTTCATCAAGGCCAATTATTTCCCCTGAAAGTTCTTTTCCATTTGCAAAAAATTTTATCTTGCATCCAATGGAATTTGATGCATTTTCCCATTTTTTTAATATGGATTTTATCCCCTTAAAGTTTATCTGCTTGAATATTGACTCAAGTTCCTTTGTAATTTCATCTAAAAGATATTCAGGATTCGTTTTTATGCCTTGTTCTTCAAGGGTAGTGGCCTTGTGTCTAAGTATATTTGAAAATTGTGTACTGTTTCCTGAAATATTTACTCCAATACCTGCTATAATTACATGATTTTTATTCGTGATTGGTTTGCCTTGACAAAGGATACCGCTTACCTTTTTTCTATTAATCAATACATCATTTGGCCATTTAAGGCTTATGTTTTTACAGTTTAATTTGATTAAACTGTTATATACAGCAAGTCCGATTAGAAGCGGATAAGATGAGACATTTTTTACAATCTTTGCATCATGGTGAATTACAAAAGAACAAAAAAGATGTTTGCCAATACCATATTCCCATGTGCGTCCTTTTCTTCCAATACCTTTTGTCTGCCTTTGAGCGTGAACTACAAGGCCTTTGATTTCAAGAAGATCATTATTTTCAAGAAGAAATAGATTTGTTGAGTGAATTTCTTTAAAAAAAATCAGGGACCTGCCAACATAGGCATGATCCCTGAAATATGGCCTTATTAGGCTTTTAAAATCCATTTAGATTAGTCAAGTTTTTTAAGGACAAAAAGAAGTTGTCCCTCCTGTACTTGATCATTCAGTTTTATAGCAATTTCTTCTACCACCGCATCAAAAGGAGCCACTATAGCATTTTCCATTTTCATGGCTTCAAGGTTTGCAATTTCTTCCCCTTGATGCACTATGTCGCCAACTTTTATTGTGCCTCTGTCAGGGTTGCCTATCCTCCAAACATTTCCATTAATTGGCGCTCCAATCTCATTTTCACCCTTGGCCATTCTAATTTCAACCTTTTTGGCCCTAGGTGTCTCAACCGTATATACTCTTGTTTTGTTGTTTATTTTAACAACTACATGAACTATTCCCTCATGTTCATCGCCAACGGATACAAGCTCAATGCAATATGGTTTTCCATAAAGCTCAAATTCAACCTTTTCACCAGGATTTTTTAGTCCTTCACGCCATACATCTGTTGGAAGAACAAGAGGTGTATCTCCATATTTTTCTCTAAACTCTATATAGCTTATGGCGTCCTTTGGATGCATCAGATAAAGCGTAAACTCTTCGTCTGTAGGTTCTCTTCCAAGGGTAACGCCAAGGTCTGCCTTAATTTTTTCTAAGTCATCTTGTTTTACAGAATCAAGTGGGGAAGAGTCATCTCTTTCTTTAATCTTTTCCTCCCACTCGTCACCAAAAGTACTTTGATAGACCCAATCGGCAGGCCAACCCTGTGGCAGTCTTCCGTAACCGCCAAGGAGCAAGTTTTTAAAGTCTCCTGGAGCATGTCTAAAAAGTTGTAACAACTCCTGTTGTTCCTCTGGCTCCATGGCATCAAAGTTTTGATTTTTTTCTTCAACAAACTTTGTAAGAAGTTCGATTACATGCTTTACACCTGTCTCGCCTTGTTCTTTTTCATACTTATTTACAATCCCGCTACAAGTAACCCAAGTAATCTGTGAGCCAGGAGTAACATCAAAGTATTTTACGATTTTATTGTAAAGAGACATTACCCTTAAGATTGCAGGCATAAGATGGAGAAAGCCTCCTTTTTCTGCCTGTTCAAATGAGCTTGGAAATGCTCCACCTGGCATTCTGTGAGATGTAACTTGATGATCAAAACCTTTAAAAGGTGACTCAGCCCATTCATAATGACCAATCCATTCTCTTACTTTTTGCACAGCACCTATTGCAGCTTCTCTATTAAGTACTACCGGAATGCCAGATTCTTCAAGATAACTTTGAAGAGCAAGAATTGGGGCCTGGCCATAAAATCTGGTAAGGGAATCTTCTTCTGCATCAAGTATGGTTGCTCCTGCCTGAGCTGCAGCAAGTAAAGCAGGCATGGCAAGGCCGTCTGTGGCATGTCTGTGATATTGGATTATTAGATCAGGATATTTTTGTTTGATTGCATCAACTAGACTTCTTATGCGCTCAGGACTGCCAACCCCTGCCATATCTTTAATGCAAAGAACAATTTCATCAACTCCGGCACAGAGATCTACTATGTCATCAACAACACTTAGATAGTATTCATTTGTAGTCCATTCTGCCTGTGTAAATGAAATGGCAGGCTGAAATAGACGCCCTCTTTTCATAACTATTTCAGCAACAGTTCTCATGTTGCGGATGTCATTTAAAAAAGAGAAGCATCGCCATACGTCAATATCTACCCTTTCCACCACATATTCAATTATGTTTTTGGGGTAAGGTCTATAACCCCATAGATTTGTTTCTCTAATTAGGGTTTGGAGCATAACGCTTGGCATTTTTTCCCTTAAAAGCTCAATTTCTTCAAAAGGGCTTTCTTTTCGGTTCATAATTCCAACATGCCATCTTGCTCCTCCATGACACTCTGAGCTAAAAAGAAGCATATCTTCATAATATGGACACAGTGTAGATAAGTCATAGATCCTGTGCCTATTTTTATAATCAGATTGTCCAGAGTCTCTCATGCCAGTAGAGGTAAGACAAACTCCCTCTAGCTCCCTTAAAAAACTAACAATCTCCCTAGGTGTCATACCTGGTTTGATCCAGTTTTTCTTGGTTATCTCATGTACTTTCATATTACATCCACTCCTGTGGGCCTAATGCTGATATTTCTGCTACATATTTTGCTATCTTTAACACCTCATCTTGGGTGTCTTTTTCCTTAAACATAGACACAAGTTCATCAAGGTGATTTTCTATAAATTTTGTGGAAAACTCTCCTCTTTTAAAGGCATCATGCCTTATTATACTAAGCAAAAGAGGAGTAAGGGTCTTTACCCCTTCAACACGAAGATTTCTACTAAGCGTCCTATCCATTACTTCAATAGCACCTTGGCGATGCGGACCAGTTGTCATAATAAGCATTATTAAGGAGTCATAATAAGGCGGGATATCTGCACCTTCATATACTCCTGTTGAGACCCTTAACCAAGGGCCTGTTGGATATTGAAGCCTTGTTATGGTTCCAAAAGAAGGGCTAAATGTCTTTGGATCTTCAGCATTTACTCGAACTTCTAGTGCCCATCTGTTCATATTGATTTTTTCTTGTCTGAGGCTTAGGGCATTTCCTTCAGCTACGTCCATCATAAGGCCAACAATATCAAGGCCTGTAATAAGCTCGGTTACACCATGTTCAACTTGTAGTCTGGTGTTTACCTCAAGAAAGTAAAATTTTTTGGTGGAGCTATCAAATATGAACTCGACTGTGCCAGCAGTGGTATAGCCAATCTCCCTCATCAGGCGAATGGCTGTAAAACAGATTTCGTTTCGGATGTTTTCATCAATTGAAGGAGAAGGAGCCTCTTCAATAATTTTTTGATTACGCCTTTGGAGCGTACATTCTCTTTCAAAGAGATGAAATACATTGCCAAAGTTATCTGCTACTATTTGAACCTCTATGTGTCTTCCGCGCTCAATATATTTTTCAGCAAGTAACGTATCATCTCCAAATGCCTTTTTAGCTTCAGATTGGGCTTGGGCAAGAGCCATTGGAAGCTCTTCATCATCAGAGACCTTTACCATGCCTTTTCCGCCTCCACCTGCGGCTGCCTTTATCATTATAGGGTAATCAACCCCTTCGTTTGTCATCCACTCTTTGATTTGCTCTACAGTCTTCACATTGCTGATGCCAGGGATAGTGGGAACATTTGCCTTTTGCGCAATACGTTTTGCCTCAATTTTATCTCCCATCATGCGAATTACTTTTGGACTTGGTCCAACCCATATAATCCCTGCATCTTGTACCATTTCAGCAAAATCTGCATTTTCTGCCAAAAATCCCCAACCGGGATGTATAGCATTGGCCTTTGTCTTTTGAGCCGCTTCTATGATTTTTTCCATATTAAGATATGACTCAATTGGTGGAGCCTCACCAATGTGCACAGCCTCGTCAGCCATCATTACATGGTGGGAGAGCCTATCTGGAGTGCTGTACACTGCAACAGTAGGCACACGCCGATCACGACAGGTATGCATTATTCTTACTGCTGGCACACCTCTGTTGGCAATTAACATCTTTTTTATGTTTTCAGACATATGCAACTCCTTATCCTTAAAGGCTTAACTCCTAATTATGACATATTTTTTAAACGCACATTTCAAGGCCTGAGTATTATTTCTCAAAAACTATACGTCTTTTTTAGTTTTTAAATAGCTTAGGAGGGCTAAAAGTTTCCAGAAGCTGATTTTAGAAATTTAGCTTCTGAATTAGGCCTTGAACAACTATAAATTTAAAATTAATTAAATTTAACAAAATATTTTAATCATTTCAAGTAAGGCTAAATAGAAATTTTCTTTTTGTAGTTAAAGGCATGATTATTGCTAAACTTTTGAATAAAAACAAAGGTCCTCTAGTTATGAAAAGAATTTTATGTAGCATATTTAAAGTTTTTTTATTTTTGGAATTCATTTTTTTTAACATTTCATTGGCCTTTGGTATAATTTCTCCACCTCAAGGGGTCTTTATTTCCTCTGTGCTCTTAAGGCATTCAAATATAACTTCAACTGTTTTTTGGGTAGGTGAAGAGGCAAGCAGTGAAAATGGGAATATCTCAAATGTCCAAAGTGCATGGGATGAAAACTGGCTAGAAAATTATGGAGGCGTTGATGACCCAAACGATAGAGACGGTTATTTTCCTAAAAAGTTTTGGCCAAAGGAAAATCCTTTTTATGTAGCACTTCCTTTTAATGATCTGAATGAATATGGCATTAGGAAAAAGAGAGCCATTTTTATTCCATGGTTTAGTAAATATAAAAATCTGTCTGTGTATGAGTCTATTTTAAAAGACAGATGGGTAAAAATTATAAAGAATGATAAGGTGGCCTATGCCCAATGGGAAGATGTTGGCCCTTTTGGTGAGGATGATTATCAATATGTGTTTGGTACTTCTTTGCCTGAGAATGAAGCTAATAATCAGGCCGGAATAGATGTATCTCCTGCTGTAAGAGATTTTTTGGCTCTTAAAGATATAGATAAGGTTGACTGGGAGTTTGTTGAATTTGAAGATGTGCCTCCTGGTCCTTGGCTTGCTGTTATTACAAATAGATATTGGCACTGGTTTCATCCAAGGCCAGATAGTACTTTTTATTGGCAGCTCCAGGGTGAAATAAATATTCAACGACCAGAAGAAATCTTTGATATTGATCTATTTGATTCAGACGAAAGTTTAATCAGCCACTTAAAGGAGACGGGGCATAAAGTAATTTGTTATTTTTCTGCAGGTAGTGCTGAAAAATGGAGAGATGATTTTACCCTTTTTTCTGAAAAGGAACTTGGTAACGTTATGAATGACTGGCCTGATGAAAGATGGCTTGATATCAGATCTGAAAATGTAAAAAGAGTTATGGAGCAAAGAATAAGACTTGCAGCACAGAAAGGTTGTGATGGCATTGAACCAGATAATATAGATGGCTATCAAAACGATACCGGTTTTGATTTAAGTTATAGTGATCAGCTTGAGTATAATAAATTTTTGGCTAAAACAGCCCATTACTATGGGCTTTCTGTAGCTTTGAAAAATGATCTTGCACAAGCAAAAGACCTAGTAAGATACTTTGACTTTTTATTGCTTGAAAATTGTTTTAAATATGATGAATGCGAGCTTTCTCTTCCTTTTATAAAGAGTTTAAAACCTGTTTTTGATGTGGAATATATAGAAGAGTCTCCTGAAATAAACAGAAACTTTCAAGAATTTTGTAAGAGGGCAAAGAGCTTAGGCATTAATCTGTTGATAATGAATCTGGATCTTGATGGAACTTTTATCAGGGCTTGTCCTTGATTTTGTTGTAATTGTAACTTTTAAAAAGTTTATGGCTCTCTTTTAGCCTAGACAACAAGAAATTTGTTATCTATACAATCGAAGATAGCTTGGATATCGCCTTCCATATTTTCCTTCAAAAGGATATCCCTTTTTGTCTGCTATTTCAAAAGTAACGTTAGGTAGTGATTAAAAAAGAGTGTTTTTTAAATGATTATTGCATTAAGTATTGGATTTTGTCAAAATCGGCTCTGTTTTTGATTATTCAAAATGATAAAATATTTTAAAAAAGCTTATTGTAAAATTTAATGTAAAAATTTAAGTTAGCATCCATTCCTTATATAAGCTTTATTGCTCTTTTACCTTTAAAGGAGTTTTTATGATAACGCCTGAAATTAATGAATTTAAGAACTTATATAATAAGTATAACTTAGTACCTATTTTTAGGGAGATTCCAGTTGATTTTGACACTCCTGTGTCTCTTTTCTCAAAGGTGGCTTCAGGTGCAGAATACGCCTTTTTACTTGAAAGTCTTGAGGGAGGAGAGCGATGGGGAAGGTTTAGCTTTATTGGCTTTCGTCCCTTTTTATTGGTTAAGTCTAAAGGTAATAAGATTTTTTTTGAGTCGAAAGAAAAACTTGATGAGTTTTTTGTGGAGAATCCCATTGATTATTTAAAGACCCTTTTTGATAAATTTGCTATGGCGCATGTATCTGATATGCCACGGTTTTGTGGTGGAGCTGTTGGATATTTAGGATATGATATGGTTAGATTTGTTGAAAGACTTCCTGAAAATCTCAAAGATACTGCTAAAATGTTTCAGCATGAAGAATTGCCAGAAACTATTTCAGAATTTTTAGAAAAAGGAATAGATTTCTGGGACTATATAGCCAGTGAATATGAGGAAATAAATGAAATCTTAAAAATATCTAAAGGATATTACGATTTAAGATTT
>CAYMRT010000100.1:0-4599 GCA_964392885.1 uncultured Desulfobacterales bacterium
AATACTACTTCAGTTGGCATGGCTCCGAATATTAACAGTAGCCCTATTGAAGAAGAGGCATTAAAAAACTTTGATATTGTTATGGACATTGTGTATTCGCCTCTTGAAACTAAGCTTTTAAAAATGGCTAAAAGCTTAAAAAAAGAAATAATAACAGGAATAGAGATGCTACTTTATCAAGCCGTGGCTCAGTTTGAGTTTTGGACAGGACAAAAGGCCCCTGTTGAAATAATGAAAGAGGCTTTGGAGGAAAATGTCTAACTCGATTAATGAAATAACTTTTAATGTACCTGGCTCAAAAAGTATCACTCAAAGGGCACTTATAACCTCTGCCCTCGCTACTGGCGACAGCAGACTCTATCATCCTCTAGATAGCGAAGATACAAGGCTTCTTCGCAAGGCTTTAAGAAACTTTGGAATAAACATAGACGATTCTAAAAGTATTTGGGAGATAAAAGGCAGCAATGGTAAAATTACTTGCCCTAACAATGAAATATTCATGGGCAATAATGGTACAGGGATAAGATTTTTAATATCTGTTTCAGCACTGTGTAATGGAAGCACTGTACTTACAGGCAACTCTAGAATGATGGAACGCCCTGCTGGCCCACTTCTTGATGCCCTAAAACAACTTGGAGTAAACGCATTTAGCATTAACAATACAGGATGCCCTCCTGTGAAGATCATATCAGAAGGACTAAGAGGAGGGAGTGTAAATCTTTCTGCATCTATAAGCAGTCAATTCCTATCTTCTCTTCTTCTTGTTGCTCCTTATGCTAAAGATCCAATAACTATTACTCTTGACGGAAAACTTGTATCAAGGCCATATGTAAATATCACCTTGAGGGTAATGGAAGATTTTGGCGTCAAGGTCAAAGAAGAAGGCAATAAATTTAACATTCCACTTTCAAAATACAAAGGCATAGATTATAAAATAGAGGCAGACGCCTCTAGTGCTTCCTACTTTTTTGGTGCAGCAGCCATTACGTCATCTAGCATAAGGATAGAGAATCTGCCTCCAGAACCTATTCAAGGAGATGCACAATTTTGTGACATCTTAGGTAAGATGGGCTGCATAGTAAATAAAAGTAAAAATGGTACTGTTGTTACAGGGCCAGGGCTTGACAAGCTTCATGGTATTGAAATTGATATGTCAAAATGGCCAGATGTTGTTCCGACTCTTGCAGTAGTAGCAGCATTTGCACAAGGCAAAACTATAATAAAAAACGTGGAACACTTGAGGGTAAAAGAAACAGATAGAATTAAGGCAGTTGTAACAGAACTTAACAAAATTGGATGTGAGGCTGAAGAACTTCCTGATGGGATGATAATTAACGGAGATCCAAATCGGCTAAGACCTGCAACAATCAATACATATGATGATCACAGAATTGCCATGTGTTTTGCAATCGCCAAACTGCTTATCCCAGAGATTAGCTTTGACGATAAGGATGTTGTAAAAAAATCTTTTCCTGAATTTTGGAACTACTGGAATAGACTGGAAAGGGAACTCAAAAATCAGGTAAGCTCATGAAAGGAAAACAAAAAAAGATTCTCTTAATTGGATATAGAGCAACAGGTAAAACCGCCGTTGGTAAAGAACTAGCTAGAGTGCTAGGTTGCCCTTTTTTAGATCTTGATAAGATAATAGAACAAGAAGCAGGAAAAACCATTTCTGAAATAGTTGATGAAGAGGGCTGGGACGGTTTTAGAACAAGAGAAGAGAAGGCCTTAAAAGAAGCCTTTGATATGAAGAAAAAATTTGTCCTAGCCTGTGGCGGTGGAGCAGTTTTGCACAAAGACCTAATGGAAAATTTTAATAAAAAGGCCTTTATAGTTTGGCTTAAAGCTCCAGTTGAAATCATGATGCAACGACTTCTTTCAGATTCAAAAAGTAAAACCATGCGTCCTTCCCTCACAGAACAAGATCTTGAAGAAGAAATAAAGAGGGTGTACCAAGAAAGAAAGCCGCTTTATGAAAGATATTCACATATAGCAGTTGATACCTATGAAAAAAGCCCCTTTCAAATTGCACAAGAAATAAATGAGGCTTTAAACTATGCCTGGTAATAGTTTTGGACAGGCCTTTAAAGTTACTACTTGGGGGGAATCACATGGCCTAGCTATTGGCGTTGTTATTGATGGCTGTCCTCCTAGGCTGGATCTTAGCGAAAGATATATTCAGGAGGCTCTAGATAAGAGACGTCCTGGAAAAGGCGGGGCAACGGAAACAACCAGAAAAGAACCAGACAAAGTAGAAATCCTTTCGGGGGTATTTGAAGGCAAAACAACAGGCACTCCTATAAGCCTTCTTATTTGGAATAAAGATGCAAAAAGCAAATCTTATGATCACATAAAAGATATTTTTAGACCAGGCCATGGTGATTACACCTACTTAAAAAGATATGGTATAAGAGACTATCGAGGAGGAGGAAGAGCTTCTGGCAGAGAAACAGCTGCAAGGGTAGCAGCTGGAGCCGTTGCCCAAAAAATTTTAGATCTTTTTAAAATCAAGGTATATGCATACACAATAAGCCTTGCAGGTATTGATATAAGCACAAAAGATCTAGCTGTAATAGAGAAAAATCGCCTTTTTTGTCCTGATCTTGAAGCTGCAAAAAAGATGGAAAAAAAGGTTGTTGATATTAAAAAAAATGGAGATTCCGCAGGAGGTATAGTTGAAATTACAGCTATTAACTGTCCTGCCGGCTTAGGAGAACCTGTCTTTGACAAACTAGACGCAGAAATAGCAAAAGCACTTATGTCTGTTGGAGCTGTAAAGGCTGTTGAGATTGGAAGCGGAATTAAAGCAGCATATCTTTTAGGATCAGAAAACAACGATCCAATATCATCAACAGGCTTCTTATCAAACAATGCAGGAGGCATATTAGCAGGCATATCAAATGGTGAACCAATAATAGCGAGAGCAGCAGTAAAACCAATACCTTCTATATCTAAGGAACAAGACACTATTGATACTAAAGGCAACCCGGTTACAATAAAAATTGGTGGAAGACACGATATTTCGGCTATTCCAAGAATAGTACCTGTATTAAAATCAATGATGCAATTAGTGCTTGCAGATCATCTACTCAGACGCTTCCAAATAGAAATAACAGATCATTCAGAAATCATTCAGGATCGATTAGATGGAAAACTCATTTAAACCCACTATTGGCATAATTGGTGGAAAAGGCCGAATGGGTCAGTGGTTTAAAAAACTTTTTGAACAGGCGGGGCTTAAAGTATTAATATCTGACCTCAATACCAAGTTAAGCTCCCAGGAAGTAATAGAAAAGGCCCAGATGATTATTATGGCACTTCCAATGGAGGTTTTTCCGCAGGTTGTAAAAGAACTAGCGCCATCCATATCAAAAGAAAAGTTTTTAACTGATCTTTGTTCTCTTAAAGAAAAACAAGTTGAAGTGATGCTTGAAAATAGCTCTTGTGAAGTGTGTGGCACACATCCACTTTTTGGTCCTGGTGAAGATTCTTTAAAAGGAAGAAGAGTAGCTCTTTGTCCTGCAAGAGGACAAAAGTGGTATAATTGGTGGAAGAATTTCCTTCTTGACAATGGAGCCCTTATAGCAGAGTTTACACCCCAAGAACACGACAGAACAATGGCTTGGGTTCAGGCACTGAATCATTTTATACTTCTTTGCCTTGGAAAATCCCTTGAAGAAGATGGTATTGAATTTAGACACGTTTTAGAGCTTGCAACCCCAAGCTTTGAGCGCCAACTAAATATTGTAGCAAGGCTATATTTTCAAAACCCAGAACTCTACGCTACAATACAGCTTGGAAACCCATATACCCAAACTGCCATTGACACCTTCACTAAGTATGTTGACATATTGAAAGACATAATCACTAATAAAAAAAGAGAAGAGTTCATCAAGATATTTAAAGAGGTGCAAGAGCTAGGTCCATCCCTGTTAGAGCACTGCAGAAAAGGTAACATTCCATAATGGATAAAAAGGCCTTTATAATTGATACTAAAGAAGGGGTAATTCTTAAACTTTATGTTCAACCTAGAGCCAAAAAAGAAAGATTTTGTGGTACTTATGGAGATAGACTAAAACTTGCTGTAAAGGCCCCTCCTGTAGATGGCAAGGCTAACAAAGCAGTAATTAACTTTTTATCAAAATTTTTTAATATTCCCAAATCAGAGATATGTTTAAAATCTGGAACTGCATCAAAACGAAAAAATTTTTTGCTAAATGGCATTTCATTAACAATAATCCAAAAAAAATTTTCTCACCTTTTTTAAAAAATTAAAGAATACCCGCCTGTTTTTCCGAAAAATATTAAAGAAATAGACACAATCTATAATGGTATTTTTCTTGAAAGACCAGTAAAAAATCAAGGAGTCTAACTATGCCAGTATATATTTGGGTAGGTACTGATATAACAGGCAAAGAAACTAAAGGAGAAATTGAAGCCAAAGATGAGCAAACTGCCAGACTGCTTCTTGCCCGCAAAAAAGTCCGATTAAAAAAACTTAAGAAAAAGCCAAAGGATTTACTTGAAAATGTCTCTTTTTTACAACCAAAAGTAAAAATAAAAGATGTAGTTATATTTACTAGACAATTATCAACA
>CAYMRT010000101.1:0-1826 GCA_964392885.1 uncultured Desulfobacterales bacterium
AGGCCTAATGCAACATTCTTTAAACGCTGTTTCCTAACCTCTTGGGGACTTAGAAGCACTGGAATACAGGCCAAAACCTCTAAACCATAATCACCTTTTATCTCATCGGGATCGTAATATTTGTTACTTAATAGATCCACAACAAATGCAAGGGCTCCACTAAATCCAAACGCCAAAACAATGATAAGTGGGATAATTTTTTTTAAGTCAGGCTTGATCGGCCTCTCTGGAACCCTAGCGGGGTCAATAATTCTGAATTGCTCACCTTGCTGCCTTCTTTCAAGGGCTGCTGCCTGCTCGGCCTGTAATTTCTTTTTCAAAAGATCATCGTATGTCTTTTTTAGATTTTTATAATCACGGGTTAGGTCGACAAGCTCCTGTTCCCTCTTAGGTGTGTTTTCAATCCTTCTTTGATAAACACTTAGGGCCTTTTCTATTTTTTTCTTTGCCCTTTTGAGTTCCTTTATTTCAAACTCTGTACTTTTTATTTGCAATTTAAGCGCATCAATTGCTGGATTACCAGTAAGAACAGGTTCGTTTCCACTTTTAGCTCCATTTTTTTGGCTTTTCAAAAGCTTTTCCTGTGCGGCAATGGCCTTTTCTAGGGCTATGATATCAGGGTGACTCTCTGTATATCTACCACGCAGAATTCTTAAACGTCTTTTTAATTCGGATAACGACATCCCGGAAGAGGCCCCACTGACACCTGTATTACCAGCCTGGGCCTCAAGCAAATTGAGTGATGTTTGTTGATCTGCAAGCTGTTGTCTGAGTAGCAATTTTCTGTCTTCTGCCCTTCTTATATTTTCCTGTATATCTTGCAATCGTTGTTGAAGAGAATTAAGGGTTGCCAAATTGCTTTCGTATTGTTCTGGCAACTCTCCCATATGGGCCAATTTATATTGTTTTAAAATCTCTTCCCGTTTTTTGAGTTCTACATATAGCTTGTCTAGCTCGCTTGCCAAAAATTTAGCCGTATTTTCAGACTGAGTCTCTCTTAGCTTGAGATTTTGCTCCACAAACATATTTGCCAAGGCATTCGTTACCTCGGTAATCAGCTTGGGATCATGGCCTTCAAAACTTAAAAGAAACGCATTCTCTCTTGCACCTCTGGGATTCTCTATAATTATATCTTCCCTCATCCTCTCCACAACAGATTCTATCGGCATTTTTTTTCGAAGCTCCGAGTAAAGATTGAACCTTTTTATCATTTTTTCTAAATTTGTTCGGCTTTTTATTTCTTGCAAGATCCCCCTTATCCTTTCGTCATTACGTCCCGTCACAGTCGATCGAATATAGCTCTCTGGCACCTTTTGGGGAACAACTACAATGAGAGCACTTGATTTGTAAGTTAATGGGGTTGTCAGACAATATGTTAAACCAACAATTAGTATGGGAATAGCGCCAAAAAGGATAATCCACTTTCTTCTAAGGAGAAGTTGAATATAAGGATAAATAGTTTGTAAAACAGAGTCCTGCTTTATAGCGTTCATAACTCTTTACCTAAGAAATATTAAAGCCAATCGTATTCAGCCGTTAATGAAAGGATACAACGATGATCTTTGTAACCCGCGGGCAGCTCATTAGAATATTCAGAGGCCGACTCTTCTGAGTATTCGTATTCGGCCCTTCCTCTCAACCACGGTAAAAATTTGTACTCTAGACCAGAAGCAATATCATAGGTCTCTCTTCTATTCTCTCCTTCACTTAATGCCTGAAAGGTATCTGGAGAATTTTCATAATCATAAGAACCATTGATATATGCTTGAAGCCTGTCGCTCAACTGATATGCAAACTCTACAGAAAGGCTTCTATATGGAGTATAA
>CAYMRT010000102.1:0-1588 GCA_964392885.1 uncultured Desulfobacterales bacterium
TCGATTTTGAGATCTTAAAAGGTCAAACTCTCGCTCTAGTAGGACATAGTGGGGCAGGGAAGAGCACTATCGTAGATCTTATTCCGCGTTTTTTTGATCCTACTTTAGGTTTCATCGATATTGATGGTATAGACCTTAGGCAACTCAAACTCCAAGACTTAAGAGCCCATATCGGCCTTGTAAGTCAGGATGTCATACTATTCAATGATACCGTAAAAGAAAACATCGCTTTTGGAAAGCCCGAGGCTTCAGATGCGCAAATTATAGAGGCAGCAAAAAGGGCCTATGCACATGAATTTATCATGGAGCTACCAAACGGTTACGAAACTCTACTTGGAGAACGAGGCTTTAATCTTTCTGGCGGGCAGAGACAGAGATTGGCAATCGCTAGAGCTATCTTGAAAGATCCTCCTATTCTTATTCTTGATGAGGCCACAAGTGCCCTTGACACTGTTTCTGAGGCTCTAGTACAGAAAGCAATATATCAACTCATGAAAAATAGAACAACGATTGTTGTTGCTCATCGGCTTTCGACAATCAAAAACGCCGATATTATCATAGTCCTTGAACAAGGCAGAATCATAGATTCAGGGAGCCACGAGGAACTTTTGGCATCTTCCACAACCTATCAAAAGCTTTATGCAGGCATGAAATGAATTATGAATGGATGGTAAAACAGATAGATACCAACAACACTCCTCTAACTTTCAGAGCTCTATCTCATGATGTAGGGGCTCATGAAAAATTTTATAATTTTTTCAAAAAACAAGGCCTTACAACGGTTAATGACTTTTTTGCTCTTTCTGGACAGATCGTCGATCGAAATCGCAGAAGTGAAGTGCACAAAATTACATTAGGAGTGCCCCCTAAGACATTCTTTTTAAAACTGCACCATAATTTTCTCAAAAGACGAAAATTTAATCCCTTTATAAAAGAGCCAATGATCCTTAGAGAGCTAAAAAATATGGCTCTTTACCTTAAGGCAGGTATATCAGTGCCACTACCTGCTGCATGGGGCGTCAAACTGGATGGCAAGGAGGTTCTGTCCTTTCTTATCACACCGGAACTGGAAAATTTTCAATCATTAAAGGTCATTGTAGAAAGCGAAGCATTCCTCCAAAATCGCAATATAAGGGAGCAGGTATCAAAAAGCATCGCCTCAACACTAGCCAAAATGCATAAGGCGGGTTTAGCCCATATAGATCTATTTTCCTGGCACATATTTGTAAAAATTGGAGCTGGAAAAGTTAAAGTTGCCATAATTGATCTAGAGCGAACTAAGCAACAAAGCAAGTTGCCCTTTTTAGCTTCAAATTTCTACAAGCGAACAATGGACGATCTGGCTGCTCTTAATCTTACTGTACCATGGCCACAAGTGAGTAATTCTATGAGGCTTCGTTTTTTTAATACATATATATCAGAAGGTGGGTTTGAGCAGATAAAATACAAACTTATCTGGTATATATTAAAACGCAGTTGCCATAGAGGTAAAAAGAGCAAATTTGCTTATTATAAGGTCGCTCAGAGACTGGGGGTTTTAGAAGATTAAAAAAACAAAATATTACAATATATCACACAATAGTCGAAT
>CAYMRT010000103.1:0-5441 GCA_964392885.1 uncultured Desulfobacterales bacterium
TAGAAGGTGGTTATAATCTGAAATATATTGGTAAATGCATTGAAATGTATCTTGGAGGAATGGCCCTGAGGGAGTAGTTTAGCATTATTTATTAAAGGCCTTTATCGGTGACTAAATGGAGGATTTTATGAAATGTCATGAAGTGGATTTTCAAATTTATGGACACGACCTTCAAGTTGTTGAAATTGAGCTTGATCCAGGTGAAACAGTGATTGCAGAAGCAGGGGCGATGAACTGGATGGATGATGGAATAAGCTTTGAAGTAAAGATGGGAGATGGCTCAGAAGCTACTTCAGGCCTTTTAGGTAAGGTTTTTAGTGCTGCTAAGAGAAAACTTGCTGGCGAATCCTTGTTTATGACTCATTTTACTAATAGATCTGATGTGAAAAAAAGGGTTGCCTTTGCTGGACCTTATCCAGGTCACATTGTTCCTGTCGATATGTCGAAGATTGAAAATATACTATTTTGTCAAAAAGATGCCTTTTTGTGTGCAGCGCTTGGTACCAAGATCGATATTGCCTTTACAAAACGATTTGGTACAGGTTTTTTTGGTGGTGAAGGCTTTATTTTAGAACGCCTTGAGGGTGATGGTATGGCTTTTATTCATGCTGGTGGTTGTATTGTTAAAAAGGAATTAAATGGGGAAACTTTAAGGGTCGATACAGGTTGTATTGTTGGTTTTACCCATGGCATAGATTATTCAATTAATAGAGTGGGAGGATTAAAATCTATGTTTTTTGGTGGAGAAGGTATTTTTCTGGCAACCCTCTCTGGTTATGGTACTGTTTATCTGCAAAGTCTTCCATTTTCTCGACTTTCAGACAGGATATTAAGAAATGCTCCAAGTATTGGTGGTAAAAATACAGGAGAGGGTTCAGTACTTGGTAGCCTCGGTGATCTATTAGATGGTGATAACGATTAGTGGTTATATATCTCTATACTGAATACCTAAGAGGATAAAGACGCTAGCTTCAAAAATTGAATTTACAAATTGATAATTAATCTTCTTAAAGGAACTATCTACTATTGTGAAAAACCAACAATATTTCTTCTAAAGAACTTGACCCAATTATTGAAGAATTGAATAAAATAATTGGCGGTTAAGGCAAATTAACCACATATAGAAAAACGATCCATAATCTTATTTTATTCAAAGATAGATTTTTTTCTTATTTTATGGATAAAAGGCTTGATAAGCTTTTTTCAAAAATAATGGCGATAATTAAAAAGTCTAAGGTTCCAGAGGATCCTTTACACGCAAAAGACACTTTAGAGATACTCTTGCTATTGGCTCCTGATGCATCTATTCCTCTTCAAATTGCAGCTTTAGGCCATGACATAGAAAGAGCATTGCCTGACACTATTAAGGCCAAAAGAGCTTCTTTTCCAAACTATGATCTATTTAAGTTAGCTCATAGTGAAAATAGCGCCAGGATATTAAAGGCCCTTGTGTTAACGCATGGACTTTCAAAAGATATTGCAAATAAGGTATATAAAATAGTTGTGGCTCATGAGTTTGGGGGCTTTTTTGAGGCAGATCTTTTAAAGGAAGCAGATTCGCTTTCTTTTTTTAACACAAACCTTCCTTTTTATAAAAAACGCGAATCAGAAGAGGAAGTTATAAGACGAATTAGATGGGGACTCAAAAGACTTGGCAAAAGGGCCATAAAGATCCTTCCAGATTTTACTAATGATTCTTTAGTGCTACAAGAACGCGAAAAATATATAAGGTTTTTCCAACCCTAGACAAGCCTATATGAAAATTTTATTTTAAAAAAATCGCCAACGATTTTAAAAGGACATCCATGAAAAAAGATTTTTTTAGATTAATTACCTCTAATGATGTTAGAAAATATTTATTGCAGTTTGATATTCTAAAAGCTGAAACTCTTCCTACTAAAAAGGCCTTAAATAGAGTTCTTGTTGAAGAAATTTATGCGCCAGAAGATCTTCCCCCCTTTCCCCGATCTACAATGGATGGCTATGCAGTAAAGGCAAGGGATTTATTTGGTGCTTCAGAGACAGAGCCGGCTTTATTACACCTAAAGGGAGAGATCAAAATGGGGCAAATGCCAAAAGGCATCATCTTAGATTCTGGTGAAGCCATAAAGATATGGACAGGTGGCATATTGCCACAGGGAGCTGATGCTGTTGTAATGCTAGAATATACTCAGGAGTTGTTAGATGGTTCTTTAGAGATATATCGTCCTGTTGCTCCTGGCGAGAATGTGATAGAAAAGGGGGAGGATTGTAAAAAAGGTCAAAGGATATTTAAAAAGGGCACGTTACTTCGTCCGCAAGATCTTGGTCTTCTTGCAGGACTAGGCATAACAGATGTAAAAGTTGTTAAAAAGCCTAGGGTTGCAATTATCAGCACAGGAGATGAAATAGTTTCAGAAGACCTAAAACCTCCTCCGGGAAAGATAAGAGATATTAACTCCACTTCTCTTTATGCCATGTGCGAAAAAAGTGGGGCATTGCCTTTTAATCTTGGATTGATCGGAGATTCTAAAAAGGAACTTTTAATGGCTTGCAATAAGGCAGTTAAAAGTGGTGCTGACATAGTCTTGGTTTCAGGTGGAAGTTCTGTAGGAAACAGAGACTTTACCCTTGAGGTTTTTAAAGAGCTGTGCGGAGGAGAACCATTGGTTCACGGAGTTTCCATAAGACCAGGTAAACCTACTATCATATCAAAGAAGGGCAATATAGCTTTTTTTGGTTTGCCAGGGCATGTGGCTTCGTGTCTAGTGGTGTATATGCTATTTGTGCACTTTCTTATATACAGAATGAGAGGCCTTGATCCAATAACCAGTTTAAATACTGTAAGGGTCAAATGTGGAGAAATGATTCCTTCTGTTATAGGCAGAGAGGATTTTATAAGGGTCAGTCTTAGCAAAAAAGATAACGATATAGTAGCCTACCCTATTTATGGTAAATCTGGGTTAATTTCTACTTTAGTTAAGGCAAATGGGCTTTTAATTGTGCCTAGAGATGTTGAAGGGTTTTATGAAGGAGAATCTGCTGAGGTAATTCTTTTATGAAAAGACGAATTTATCTTAGGATGAAAGGCTTAGATGAGGCAAGAGATGAACTCCTAAAATTTTTTGACACAGGTGATATAGTTGGAGAAGAAGAGATCCTATCTAGCAATGCCTTTGGGCGAGTAACCTCTCGTCCGGTTTTTGCCCAACTTTCCTCTCCTGGTTTTCATTCTGCTGCAATGGATGGATATGCTGTCAGGGCAGAGGATACATTTGGAGCAAGTGATGATCTACCCCTTAAGTTAAAGCTGAACAAAGATGCAGTCCCCATTAACACCGGTTTTCCAATGCCTGACGGCAAAAATGCTATTGTTATGGTTGAACACGCAATCTTAGATGAAGATAGACAGTCCATTATCATAAGAAGTCCGGTGTTTCCTTGGCAAAACGTTAGAAAAGTAGGGGAAGATATAGTCAAAACCGAACTTGTGTTTCCAAGCAACCATTTCTTAGCCCCATACGATATTGGAGCCCTTTTGGCAAGCGGAAATAAAAAGGTATGGGTATGGAGGAGACCAAAGGTATTAATTATCCCTACAGGTTCAGAGCTTATTTCAGTAGATGAGCTACCTAAAAGGGAAGAAGACTTAAAAAAGGGGCTTATTATTGAATCAAACTCGGCAGTGTTAAAGGCCCTTTCAATGAGGGCCGGGGCGGATTGCCAGATTTCACGAATTGTCCCAGATGATCCTGCACTTATAGAAAAAGCCTTAAAAGAAGCTGTTGAGTCAGATGCAAGCATAATCCTCATAAATGCAGGTTCTTCAGCAGGAAGTGCAGATTATACCGTTGGCATAATGGAAAGGTTAGGTCAAGTTATTGTGCATGGCATTACTATAATGCCCGGCAAGCCAACAATAATTGGCATGATTTCAGGCAAACCAGTTATAGGCATACCCGGTTATCCTGTTTCCGCTATAGTTGCTTTTGAACAGATAGTTGAGCCATTAATTAAAAGGCTTATTGGACTTGAGATTACAAGGCCTGTAAAGGTTAAGGCAAGGCTTTCCAGAAATCTTCCATCACGTTCTGGAATGGAGGAATTTAGAAGGGTTATTGTAGGGCGAGTAGGAAGTGGGCTTGTTGCCTCTCCCATTAAAAAAGGGGCAGGTTCCATATCTACTTTGACAAAAGCCAATGCCATATTAAGGATTCCTTTAGAACTTGAAGGGATAAAAGAGGGATGCGAAGTTGACATTGAGCTTTTAAGGCCCTGGCAGGATATTGAAAAGACACTTCTTTGTATAGGAAGTCATGATTTAAGCCTTGATATAATAGCTGATGAACTTAAACGGCAAAAAGAGCCAGTACATATGGCATCAAGTCATGTTGGAAGCCTTGGAGGGATAATTTCTGTGTCAAAGGGCCTTTGTCATTTTGGAGGTACTCATTTGTTAGATCCAGAAAGTGGTGAATATAATATCTCATACATAAGAAAATATGCAAAAGGTATAGAGGCACTTCTTATAAATTTAGTTTATAGGCAGCAAGGGTTTATAGTTCAAAAGGGAAATCCCAAAAAAATAAAAGACTTTTCTGATCTTTTGCGAGATGATGTGGTGATTATTAATAGGCAAAAGGGGTCTGGAACCAGGGTCCTTTTAGATTACGAATTAAAGAAAAGAAATATTAGCTCAAGTAGTATAAAAGGTTATCAAAGCGAAGAATATACTCATATGGCTGTTGCAGTAAGTGTTTTAAGCAAAAAGGCTGATGTTGGTCTTGGAATTTTGTCAGCAGCAAGGGCCCTTGATCTAGACTTTGTACCTGTAGTGGAAGAGAGGTACGATTTGTTAATTCCAAAAGAGTTTTTAGAGTTAGAAATTATAAAGGCTTTGCTTGAGGTTATTTCCAGTGATAAATTTAAGTCCAAAGTTGAGGCCCTAGGTGGTTACAGCCTAAGAGATTGTGGAAAGGTTGTTTATGGACAAGAATGATAATGCCTTAATTTTAGTTGACTTGCAGAAAGATTTTTTGCCCGGTGGTGCTCTTGGAGTAAAAGAAGGAGATTTGATTGTAGATAGAGTGAATAATTTAATTAAAAAATGTAAATATCTTTTTAAGGCAATCGTTGCCACTAGAGATTGGCATCCAAAAGACCACTGTTCTTTTAAGGAAACTGGCGGGCCTTGGCCAGCACACTGTATTCAAGGTTCAAGTGGTGCCGAGTTTGCTTCTAAGCTTATTTTGCCAGATGATGTAATTGTCATATCTAAAGGCACCAGCAGGGGAAAAGACGCATATTCAGGTTTTGAAGGAACTGATCTTCTAAAAAAATTGACAGAGCTTAAAATAAAAAGACTATATGTTGCCGGAATTGCAACAGATTATTGTGTAAAACATACAGTTCTTGATGGGCTTCAAAATGATTTTGAGGTCTTTGTTATTGAAGACTGCATA
>CAYMRT010000104.1:0-5179 GCA_964392885.1 uncultured Desulfobacterales bacterium
CGCACAGAAAGTTAAAGAGATGCTACGGTCCTAAACTATTTAATGATTTTCCACTTTCCTTTAAAATTTAATAAGACAGAAAGAGAGTTCGGATCGAGACCTGAATGATCTCTTTTGTCAAAGGTTATTTTTCCAATAAGCCCTGGAAACTCTTTAATGTTTTCTTCTAAAGAATCTCTCAAAAAAGCCCTATCAACTCTAGCTACTTGCCTTAAAGCGGCAGTTAAAAGCCCCATGCCATCCCAAGACACGGCTGCCATTAACTGCTGTTTAATTGTCAAATTATAAAAATCCTCCTTAGGCCAAATTGAAAAGAAAAAGATGTGCTGAGCAGATAAAGAGTTTAACCAAATAAAATTTTTTGTAAGAAGTCTGGGAAGAGAAACAAAACTAAGACTCCAGTTGTTACTGTTATAAAAAAAACCCTTTTTCAAAAGATCATGACTGAGGGCAACAGGGATTTGGATGGGGCCTGTCTGATTAATAATTTCATAGGCATTTTCATTGGCCCATATAAGACATACATCAGGGATGCATTTTGCGATGTATTTAAGTTTAAATTCTAAGTCCTCCTTATTTAAGTAAAATGCCTCAAAGCAACCTAATTTTAAATTATATTCTGGCGCATATCCCCTAATCCACAATGATAAATCTCTGTAAAAATCATTTGCCTGAACAAGCACAGATAGACTTTCATACCCCCTTTTCTTAAAGACAGAAAAAAGAGACTTTATCTCGGCATCAAATGTTAGAGTGGAGCTAAAGGTCCATTTGGTCTTTATTGTCCTATAGGTAAGAATGGGAGAGCTGCCATTTATTAACATTAAAGGAATCTTATGTGTTTCTGCAAATCTTCTTAAAAGAATTACATTATCTATTGATGTTGGGCCAATTAAAGCCACCACACCTTGATCTTTTAGCCTGGAGGCCCCTATTAAAAGTCCTGAGTTTGTTCCGCCTGTGTCTGCAAAAATAAGCTCTAGACGACGTCCTCTGATTCCTCCAGAATCATTAATAACTCTTAGATATTTCTGGAATGCCTCATAACTGACTGAGCCTAAATCTTTATATTGGCCAGATAAGTCAAGTAATATACCAATTTTAATAGGAGCTGACTGTGCATACAAATCAACATAAAAAAACAAAGAAGCAAATAAAAATAATGTTAACAATATCCTTATCCTTTTCGTTAAGGGTTGCATTACAACACTCTATCCCAGTCTTCTATTTCTTCTATTATTTCTTTTTCCTTATCTGTTACCTTTTTTTGAACAACAAAACGTAATGGGCATAGATCCTCTTCTACCTTTTCATGAATAAGAGGCCATATCTTTTCTACTGCCATAAATACAGTAGGAAAGATATTTTCTGGACCAATTCTTGTATAAAGCGAAGAATTTTGAAGTACCTCTATTATTTGCTCCTTTAAACCACTAAAATATACACTGTAACCTGCAGATCTGAGCCTATCAACTAAAAGTGACAATGCCTCTTCACCTGAAGAATCTATTATATTTATCCCGTTGCACTTAAAAATTATTGCCTTAAGCTCCGGCATCTGCCTTACAATCTGAAGAACTTCGTCTTCTAAGTATCCTATATTTGCAAAAAAGAAAGGGCCATCAAATCTTATGATTGCAAGATGTTTACACATATCCAGATTAAACTTTCTGGCATTTCTAAAATGTCCATCTTTCCATAAGGACAAAACTGCTATTGACGGCCTCATCAATCTATAAAAAAACACACTAAGGCTAAGAATAACCCCAACAATCACACCCTTATCCAAATGAGGGGCAAAGACAAGAGTAGTAATAAAGGTAATTACACAAATAAATCCGTCTGAAAAAGAAACCTTAAAAATATGCCTTATACCTTTTATGTTTATAAGGCCAAGGACTGCCATCATAATCACTGCAGCAAGAACACTTTGTGGTAAATAATACAAAAGCGGCGTTAGAAATAGCATTACAATTACTACTACTGCTGAGGAAAATACACTTGAAAGCCCACTTTTTGCCCCTGTCTGGAAATTTACTGCTGAACGAGAAAATGAACCTGATACTGCAAAACTCTGAAAAAAGCTGCCTGTTATGTTTGAGAGGCCTTGTCCAATAAGCTCTTGATTTGGGTCCAAACGTTGGCCAGACTTAGCTGCCATAAACTTAGCAATGGTAATTGCCTCCATAAAACCAACAAGTGCTATAACAAATGCTGGAAAGATAAGTCTGCCTGCTGCATCTACATCAAATTTTGGCTTTGAAAAACTTGGAAGTCCTCTGGGGATGTTACCTACAATACTTCCTCCATATGACATAACTATCCTGCCTGGAGCTATCGGCTTATTATCAATTTTTATACGCCATATCCTTCCATCTGCACCTTTTTTATTCCCAGTTGCAACAATTTTAAAATAAAAATGGCCTTCTTCATCTCGCTCTCTTATAAACTTATAGCTTCTAAACCTTGTTTTTAAGTTTGTCAGGTTCCTTTTGGCATCGTCAATAAACTCATCAATAACCCCAGCCATTAAATGAAGCGCTAAAATCTCCTTTGGCTTTAAGTCACTAAAGCATATAACGCCATCATCCCCTTCATTTTCTAGGACAGTCAATTTTTCAGGGTCAAGCTTTCTGCTTGGATGACATCTGCTACATGGCTTGCCTTGTTGTGTTTTTATCTTTTTTGTTTCAGACTCTAAAAGTGTTCTCGTCTTGTTAAAGGCATCAATCGTGGCAAGCTGCCTATTGTATTTATTTATTAAACTGAAAAGCTCTTTGCTACCAATCTCTTTTAATGAGACCACCTCATTATGTCCATAGCTTAAAAGCCATGCTATAAAAGTAGTCAGTGACACGGCTATCAAAACATAAGGGAGTTTAGGATTTACCTTTTTTAAAAATAACATTAAAGCAAATGCACCCACCCCAAAGGCTAATGTAGGCCAATAAATGTAATCTATAGCTTGTTCAATGACTTTCCAAACCGTGTGAAAATGCCTTTCTTCCTTTTCAACACAGACTCCTAAAAATTTACCCAATTGACTGGTGGCAATAACAATTGCTGCTGCATTTGTAAAACCAATAAGTACTGGATGAGACAGTAAATTTACTATCACTCCCAAATGCAACAGCCCCAAAAAAAGCTGCACAAATCCAACCAATAACGCAAGCAAAATGGCATATTGAATAAACCCTTCGCTTCCTGTAACAGCCAATGGCTCAAGGGCTGCTGCGCTCATTAGTGAAACTACTGCCACAGGCCCTGTTGCCAACTGCCTGCTTGATCCAAAAAGAGAGGCTATAACAGGAGGCAAAAAGGAAGCGTAAAGACCATAATGAGGAGGAAGGCCTGCAAGTTGAGCATATGCCATTGACTGAGGAATTAACACAAGGGCAACAGTGACACCACTTATAAGATCAGCCCTTAAGTCCTCAAGGCCATATTCTCTAAACCATCTAATAAATGGAAAAATTCTTAAGATCATCTCTTACCTTTTCATAATTAATCTTTAAAAAGCTCTATTAATCACAAAAAGTACAATCGCAATTATTTAATATACTACTATTAGCCTAATATGCATTCAAAAAAATTTTTATTATCTCTATGTTTTTGCTAAGATAGCTTAAAGATAGAGGAGGAGAACTATGCAGCCAATATTTCGCCTTACCATTAAAGAACAAATTCTTGTTTTTAGCATAATGATCCTTTGCTTTTTTCTGGTAATTTTTGGAGTATTTTACTGGGATATTATGACTATTGAACGAAAGCTTAATACGATAGAACAATTTAACAATATCTTACTAGATGCACTTGAAATTAGACGCTATGAAAAAGATATATTACTTAACGTAGGGGAAGGCAACCTCAATAAATTAACAAAATATATTACTAAACTCAAAGAAGACATTCAAAAACGAGAGCAAGACATTATTAAAATATATGGAAAAGATAGCTATGCTGACTTTTTACATTATTTAAGTAGATACGAACATTTATTTATCAATTACAAAAAGACAAAAAAACTAAACCCAATACTTGTAAGAAAATATGGTAAACTTATTGTAAATTATTGCCATACAATTCTTGATAAGATTAAAACGAAAATTCATCGGGAGCTAAAACATATTTTATGGAGCTTTACTATTATCCCTAGTGTGCTTGGTCTTATTATGATTGTTATTATTCAATTTCAGATAAGACCAGTAATAGAGAGGCTAAAAATCCTTGAAAAAGCAACAAAGGATCTCCTTGAAGATAAATTTGAGCCAATAAAAGATGACTCAAAGATACAAGATGAAGTCTCTGATCTAATTCGAGCATTTAATAAGATGGCACAAGAACTCAAAATGCGCTATGAAGAGGTATTGCAGGCAAAAAAGATGGCTGCCATTGGTACGTTTTCGTCTGGCATTGCACATGAAATAAATAACCCCCTTAATAACATCTCTCTTTCTGCTGATCTTTTATATGATGAATATGAAGAGCTTTCTCCAGAGGAGGCAAAAGAAATAATTAAAGATATCTTAGAACAGACAGAAAGGGCAAGCAAGATTGTAAGAAATTTACTCGATTTTTCCAGAGAAAAAGAACCATCAATTAAGCCATTGAAAATCTGTAACGTTATAGAAAAAACCCGCAAGCTAATAGATAATGAACTTATGATAAAGCATGTTTACTTTGGAGTAGATATCCCAGAGGATTTGCCACCAATTTTGGGTGATGAAGATAAACTGCAACAGGCCTTTTTGAATCTATTTTTAAATTCAATTCAAGCTATGGATGAAGGTGGCATCATATATGTTGATGCGAGAGAAGAACCAAAGGGATATTTAAGGATTGACGTTGCTGATAGCGGCAAGGGCATACCTGAAGAAATGTTAGATAAGATCTTTGACCCATTTTTTACCACAAAAGACGTTGGAAAGGGCACAGGGCTTGGACTTTCAATAGTTTATGGCATTATTAGAAAGCATGGTGGACACATAGAGGTTAAAAGCAAACTAGGAGAGGGAACAACATTTTCTATATTTTTGCCAATTTATCAGCCAGAAAAGGACAACAAGGATAAAAAGAATGAAGGTCGCAATAATTGATGATGAAAAAGTAGCAAGAGACTTGATGAAACGTTTTTTGGAAAAAGAACGATTTCAAGTTGAAACATTTCCTAGTGCATCTG
>CAYMRT010000105.1:0-17400 GCA_964392885.1 uncultured Desulfobacterales bacterium
ATTCTCTGGGTAAAAAGCCAAGCATCTCTAGGATCACGCCCCTTTAAAATAACTTCTATACCCCTCCACATCTGGCCAGAAGACCAGGCCTTGGTTATTCGTCCGTTTTCTATCTCTGCATCAATTCTTAAATGCCCCTCTATCCTAGTTATTGGATCAACGGTAATCTTTGTAGCCATTTTGCCCTCCTATTCCTGTTCCTTGGAGTCGCCTTTAAAAAGTCTCTTACCAATACCAACAGCAGCATGAACTCCGGCTGCCACAGCACTAATGCCAAGGATTGTCTTTCCAAGGCTATCTGCATCAGTTACGATTCCACCTCCTCCCGGCACTTTTATACCAGGAAGCCTCTCATAAAAAGGTGAGCAAGCATCCCAAAAATCAGGCTCAGTACAACCAATACATCCATGACCTGCGCCAACAGGCCATGTACCAACATCATTAAACCTTACAGCAGGGCAATTGGCATAAGTAACAGGTCCTTTGCAGCCAACTTTATAAAGACAATATCCCTTTTTATGATTTTCATCTCCAAACTGTTCAACAAATCTTCCCTCATCAAAATGGGCCCTTCTTTCACAATGATCATGATTTTTTCTACCATAGGCAAAAAGTGGTCTGCCAAGTTTATCAACCTCAGGAGGACGCTTAAAAGTTAAAAGGTGAAGCACTGTTCCTAAAAAAGCTATTGGATTTGGAGGACAGCCTGGAATGTTTATAACTGGACGTCCAAGAACTTCTCCAGCTCCTTTTGCCCCTGTAGGGTTTGGAGAAGCAGCTTGAACCCCTCCAAAAGAAGCACATGAGCCAATAGCTATAGTTGCCGCTGCCTTTGGAGCTACATCTTTTACAATTTCAAGGGCTGTTCTTCCTGCTATTTTACAATAAATACCACCATCTTTAGTGGGAATGGCTCCTTCTATAACACAGATAAACTTACCCTGATGTTTCTCTACAGAATCTTTCAACACCTTTTCTGCCTGATGACCTGCTGCTGCCATAACAGTCTCATGATAATCAAGAGATATTATATCCAATATGAGCTTGCCAATATCAGGATGAGAGGCCCTTAAAAGACCTTCTGTACAACCTGTGCATTCTTGAAAGTGTAACCATACAACAGGTGGTCTCTTGGGAGACGATGCTGCCTCTGCAATTTTAGGAATCAGCTCATCTTTAAGCCCAAGGGCTGCTGCTGCCATTGCACAACCCTTTAAAAAAGACCTTCTGCTTAAGCTACCAAACTCATTTGAGATAAGTCTAGCCATTTCTTCCTCCTGATTTTCTAAGCCAACCAAAAACCAACCAATAACTAATTACAAATCAAATTATATCTCAAGATATTATTTATCAAAATCATAACACCTGAAGACCCCAAAAACAAGCAAGTAAAAATTTGGTGTAAAATAATTTCATTTTAACTCAATCTTGTTTTGATGGATTGTTTGTGAGCTGTAAGGCCTTCTATTTCAGCCAATGCCATAACATCTTCTGCATCTTGTAAAAAGGCCTCTTTTGAATAGCTAATAATGCTAGATTTTTTTAAGAAAGTTTCAACTCCCAAGGCAGAAGAGAAGCGGGCTGTTCCCATGGTAGGAAGTACATGATTTGGTCCGGCAATATAATCACCAATAGGTTCAGGAGTATATTCGCCCAAAAAAATAGCCCCTGCATGTTTAAGCTTAGAAATAAGGCTCCAGGGATCTTTTACCATAAGTTCCAGGTGTTCAGGTGCAATAGTGTTTGCAATTTGACATGCCTCATCGAGGGAAGATACAATTAAAATTATACCGTTTTCTTTAAGAGACTTTTCTGCAATCTCTGATCGCTTAAGGCTTTGAAGCTGAACAGCAAGTTGATCTTCTACTTCATTTGCAAGCTCCTTAGATGTAGTAACAAGGATTGAAGTGGCCATTACATCATGTTCTGCCTGAGAAAGCATATCTGCTGCAACAAATTCGGCCTTAGCATCCTCATCGGCGATTACAAGGATCTCGCTTGGCCCTGCCACCATATCAATTCCTGTTGAACCAGAAATGAGTTTTTTGGCAATTGTTACGAAAATATTTCCTGGGCCAGCAATGACATCTACCGAAGGAATAGTCTCTGTACCATATGCCATTGCTGCAATAGCCCAGGCACTTCCCACCCTATAAATTTCATCAACGCCAGAAATATGCGCAGCCACAAGTAAATATGGGCTTACCCTAGCATTTACTCCAGGAGGCGTACACAAAATTATCCTTTTTACACCTGCAATCTTGGCAGGAATAGCATTCATTAAAACAGAAGAGACAAGAGGAGTCTCTCCACCCTTTCCTCCCGGTACATAAAGACCTGCAGCATCAACAGGCCTTACCATTTGACCAAGAATTGTTCCGTTCGCCTTTGTTTCAAACCAAGACTTAGGCAGTTGCCTTTCATGAAAGGCACCAATATTATCTCTAGCCTTTTTAAGGCTATCTAAAACAGATTGATCTACTTCACTAAGTGCCTCTTCAACTTCATTTGAGCTCACCTTTATTAATTTCTCTGAAAAATCAGCACAATCAAATTGTTTAGTATATTCACAAAGGGCCTTGTCTCCATTGTTTTTTACATTTTCAAGTATTTCACTAACCTTATCAACGAGCTCCTTTGGAAAATCTAGCCTTCTTCTTCTTAGGGCTGACAAAAAACCCCTTCCTTCTTGGGTGTCAGCCCTAAGAAACTTAATTGTTTTCTTAGCCATGCTTTTCCTTTCTACTCGATCCTTAGAGCAACAAACCTGCTCATATCTCCATCTCTAATCTTCAAAAGTACCATCTTTGTATTTTTAGACTTAGATAGGGCCTTTAAGGCCTCTTTTACAGAATGAACCCTTATTCTGTTGATTTCAACTATAAGCTGTCCAGCCTGTATCCCAACACTTGCTGCCACGCTTCCTGGCTCCACCTCTGCAATAAGAACACCAGCCCCTTCCTTATAACCAAATTGTTCTGCAAGATCAGAAGTAAGATCTTGAAGCACAAGCCCCAACTTTTTAAGTATGCCGTGTTGATTTAATGAAACAGTCACAGAACCAGGCTTTTCTTCTATGGTAACTGTTACCTTCTTGTGCTTGCCTTCCCTTAAAATATCAAAAACGACCTTTGTGCCTGGAGGAGTTAAGGCAATCTTATTCCTCAACTCACCGATATCATAAACCTTTTGGCCATTCATCTTTAAAATTATATCTCCAGATTTAAGGCCTGCCTTTTTGGCTGGCGAGTTATCTGCAACTTCAGCAATTAGAACCCCTTCCTTCTTCTCTAAGCCAAAAGACTTTGCCAAGTCTTCATCAAGCTCTTGAATAACCACACCAAGCCAGCCCCTTATCACCTTACCATTCTTAATAAGTTGATCTTTTACTGCTTTTGCCATATTTATTGGAATGGCAAAACCAATTCCCATGTATCCTCCGCTTCTAGAAAAGATAGCAGAGTTAATGCCAATTACCTCTCCATGAATATTAATAAGAGGCCCTCCAGAATTTCCTGGATTAATTGCAGCATCTGTCTGGATATAGTCTTCATACTCGGTAATTCCAAGCCTACTTCTTCCCTTTGCACTTACCACTCCAACAGTAACAGTTTGGGTAAGACCAAAAGGATTGCCTATGGCAATCACAAACTCTCCAACCTGAATTTTATCTGAGTCACCCAAAGGTAACACAGGCAAATCTTTGGCCTTTATTTTAATAACTGCAACATCTGACTGTGGATCTTTTCCAATAACCTTTGCCTTAAACTTTCTGCCATCTGCAAGTTTGACACTAATTGTATCAGCATCTCCAATTACATGATTATTTGTAAGAATATATCCATCATGGCTTATTATAAATCCAGAACCCTGTCCTCTTTGTTTGAATTTTCTTGGTTTTTGTCTGAAATGAGGTCCAAAAAAACGCTGGAAAAAAGGATCGTCAAACATCCCAAAAGGATCTGGACCAAAAGGAGAAACATTCTGTTCTATTGTCTTTTCAACCTGAACAAAAACTACTGCAGGCATTGCCTTTTTAACTATTTCTGCAATAGCTTGCGAGGTCTTAGATAGCAATTTTATGTTTTCATCTTCTTGACAAAAGCCTAAGCTAGGCAGACTGCAAGCAATAAAAATGGCCAAAAGTAAGCAAAGCCAAAAACCATTGGCCTTTTTGGTTAAAACTAGATACATCAGACATCCTCCTTTTCATCTATCTCTTCGCCTAAAGCGAGTTTTTTAAATTCATCTGCACTCATTACTTCTTCCTTAAGAAGCCTTTGAGAAACCCTTTCTAGGGCATCTTTGTGCTCTTTAAGAATATTTTTTGCCCTCTCATACTGTTCCTCAAGGACTTTCCTTACTTCTCTATCTACCTCTGCCTGAAGCTCTGGGCTCATGCTAGGCTGCTCGCCTAAGCCTGGAACTTTCAAAAAAGGACTCGTTTCCCGTACAAGGGCTACAGGGCCTATCTTGTCACTCATTCCAAACCTACAAACCATACTCCTTGCCATCTCTGTTGCAACTTCTAAATCATTTTGAGCCCCAGAACTTATTTCATTAAATATTTCCTCTTCAGCAGCTCTTCCACCAAGAGAAACACAAATCTTGTCAAGAAGCTCGTTCTTGGTCATAAGATAGCGTTCTTCTTCTGGAAGCTGCATTGTGTAACCAAGTGCGGCCTTGCCTCTAGGAATAATGGAAATTTTAGCAACAGGAGCAGCGTTTGGACAATGAAATGCCACTAATGCATGACCAGCCTCATGATAAGCCACCCTCTTTCTTTCTTTTTCTCCTAAGCGCCTGCTCTTTCTTTCTGGACCTGCAAATACCTTTTCAACTGCAGCCTCAAAGTGTTTTTGGGTGATCTGCTTAGCTCCTTCTCGTGCAGCAAGAAGTGCTGCTTCATTTACAATATTTGCAAGGTCAGCCCCTGAAAAACCGGGAGTTCTCAAGGCTATCGCCCTTAGATCCACATCTTTTGCAAGGGGCTTGCCTCTACAATGAACCTTTAAAATAGCTTCTCTTCCTCTAGCATCAGGTGCATCCAACACCACCTGCCTATCAAACCTTCCAGGCCTTAAAAGGGCCGGATCAAGAATCTCAGGTCTGTTAGTTGCAGCTAAAATTATCACACCAATATTTGGCTCAAAGCCATCCATTTCTACAAGAAGCTGATTAAGGGTTTGCTCTCTTTCTTCATTACCTCCACCAATAGGAGCTCCCCCTCTAAATTTGCCTATGGCATCGATTTCATCGATGAAAATAATGCAAGGGGCATTCTTTTTGGCCTGATTAAAAAGGTCTCTAACCCTAGCTGCACCTACCCCAACAAACATTTCTACAAATTCAGAGCCAGAAATACTGTAAAAAGGCACCTTTGCCTCTCCTGCTAGTGCTCTTGCCATTAAAGTCTTACCTGTTCCTGGAGGCCCTACCAAAAGAACGCCCTTGGGAATCTTTGCTCCCAAGGCCTCAAACTTTTCTGGTTGTTTTAAAAATTCAACAACCTCTTTTAGCTCTTCCTTAGCCTCTTCACAACCTGCCACATCATTAAAACGAACTCCAGTATCCTTTTCCATAGACACTTTGGCCTTTGACTTACCAATCGAAAGAAGACCTCCTCCAGGGGTCCCCATTCCCCTCATCAGCAAAAACCAAAGGCCTATCCAAAAAGCAATTGGTACAATAGTGCCCCAAAAGATTTGTCCCCATAGACTATCTTTTACGCCAGAAAAGACTACACCATGCTTTTCAAGCTCTTCTACAAGTTTTCTGTCTTTTACTCGTACAGTCTTAAAAAGCACTATGTCCTTTTTTCTAATGCCTGTTTGTGTAAGCTTTTGCAAAATAGAGTCAAGGCTAGGCTTTTGATTAAAATTAAAAAAACCAACAGGAGTTTTGGTCTTAGCTGAGGTTTCCTGTTCCATTTGCTCAATAAGTATTTTTAGATTCTCCAGCTCTTTTTTGGTGCCTGTAAACATTATCCCCTTAATTTCATCTTCCGTTAGCCTCACCTCAAGTATTCTTCCTTGCCTGAGCATTTCCTTAAAGTCAGAATAGGGAATATTTTTAGTCTGCATAGAAACCAAAAGCTCAGGCAACACAAGTATAACCAGAATGCCTATCAACCAATAAATTCCTGAAAATATAAGTTTTTTCTTTTTATCTGGCGGTTTCTTCTCTTGCTTCATTCTTTTTCAATTGAATTTTTTTATATATATTGTCTTTTGCCTCAGCTAAGAGTTCTTCTAAAGGCCTTTTGGCATCAAGGCGAACAATTTCTGGTTCCTTCATTTTATCATAAATCTTTGACACCTTTTTCAAATAATCAAGACCTTCAAAATTATTTGTGTCTTCACCCCTTCCTTCTTTAATTCTTTTTATACCTTCTTCAGGGCTTATTACCAGCAAAAAACATATATCTGGTGTTAAAGCTGTCTTTTTTGACAAATCTAAAATCTTTTCTGGATTAAGACCTCGTGCACCCTGATAAGCAACTGTAGAATAATAGTATCTGTCACTGATCACTATTCTTCCATGTTTTAGCCCAGGGATGATTACATTTTCAAGGTGTTCCTTTCGATCCTTTAAAAAGAGAGCTAGCTCCTCCTCTGGGGTTAGACGCTCTTTTGATGTAAAGCTCAACCTTAACTGTTTCCCCCACTTCTCCTTCGTAGGTTCAAAGGTCAAAAGGCAATCAAAACCCTCTTTTTTAAGCTCTTGATAAAGCCTTTTGGCAAAAGTGCTTTTGCCAGCCCCATCTATCCCTTCAATAACTATAAAAAGAGAAACCTGCCCCTGACTCATTTACCTTTTTAACCTTTTAACAGGACGTTTTCTCAAAAGCACATACGTTACACCAGGGCCACCGTCCCATGAAGGGGCACTTGAGTAGGCAAGAACATAGCGCCTAAACCTACCTCTATTCAAAAAGTCTTTAACAAGCTCTTTTAACACAGGCTTTCCAGGGGAAGATTTGCCTCTGCCGTGAATAAAAGCTATTGCCCTTCTATTGTTCATTATAGAGTCTGCCATAAATCCATCGCATACTTGAAGGGCCTCGTCAGCCCTTAGTCCGTGAAGCTCGCAATAAGCTTGAATAGCAAATTCTCCATTTCTAAGCTTTCTCACAAGCTGCTTGTCAAAGTTTATAGAAGGCCCATCAATGTATTCTGGAATCTTATCAACTGGCAAGGGACGATTGCCTCTGACGATCTCTATAAGCTCCTTTAGGCCCTGCTCTATTTCTTGCTCTTCCTTCTTTTTCTTAATGTTTACAGACTTTTTTATATAACCTTTAAGCTCAACATATCTTTTATTTTCAATAGGTTTTACGCCTTCCATTGCCCTTAAAAAAAGCTCTTCATCACTCAACTCTTTGGGAGACAAATCCTTTTTTTGCTGCTCCTTCACTTTCTGAGGAAGCCCCCTTTTTTTGAGTGTCTTTTCTCTTTCTTTTAAAAGCCTTTTTATGTCTTCAAAGGGCCTTACAGTGAGAGGGCCTTCGCCTTGAAAGGATTCTGTATAAAAAGAGCTTTTTTCTTTCATGGCAAATCATTAAACAAAAAAATCCAATTTAGCTTACACTAGTTACTGATTTTTAACATACAAGGCAAAAATACACAAAAATAATAAAGAAGAAATTAACTCTTTATCCGGTTTTTATAAAAAGACTTAGAGCAAAAGGAGAAAGGAATCTTTAAGTCTAGCTTTTTAGTCCTTTCTGTTTATTATTTCTTTGCAATAGCTCGTATTCTCTATTCACAAAAGACGCTAACTCTTTGAGTCTTTTTTCTAAAAGTCTAAGGCCAGACCTAGCATCTATACAGTCACTTTTTAATAAAAGGGCCTTTTCAAAGGCATTCCGTGCTTCTTGAAACCACCCACCTTCAAGATAGCTTTCTCCTGCTAAGCAATATGCTGAATGAAGACCTTCAGGAAAAAGAGACTTTAAAAGCTTCTTTGTCTCTTGAGAGCTCTTAATCTTTTCTTTACCATTATTACTTATGTCTTCAAGCAAAAAGCGCACAAGAAGTGCGTTGTCTTTTTCTTTTTTCATAACTTGAAAAAGATGCTTTTTGGCATGGGAAAAAAGCCACTCCAAGCGTTTAATGCACCTTTTTATCTCTACAATCATCTCTTCAAAAAACTCTTTTACTACTTTTGTGCTGTTACCATTAAGTATGGCTGTAGCCTTATGAGGAAAAGACTCTCTATAACGCTCAAACATGTAGGCATTTTCTTTTAGCTTCATTGCCTCATGAAAAATGGCACCAACCATCCAATCAAACATAACTCCTTCGTCATCTTCTTGAAGATTGTCATCTCCCCAAATAAGATGACATAGGTCCTTTAAAATCCATAGCTTGCCCTTATTCTCTTCTGTTCCAACCCAAAAATCAAAACCATCATATCTTACGCCATACTTTGTAGTATGTTCTTTTAAGTCTTCAAAAAAGGCAAGGCATTCAAAAAAATCTTTTACAATATTTTTTAAAAAAAGATCCCTTCTTTCCCGTAGCCACTCTTGCTGCATATTAGACGACCTCATAAGAAGGAGCTTTTATCGCTAAAGATAAAACTTCATCATCTTCTTTAAAAATAAGTTTTTTTGAAAAAAGATCATTAATAAAAGCCCTTATTTTATGTGTCGGAATCTCTGGAGCCAAGTTGAAAATTTGATCCAATTTCTTTGGCTCAATACACTCGAGATATATCCTTCTTGAAATTCCAAAAAGCTTATGCCTCAAAATTTGCCCATTTGGCAACACTTGTCTAACAGTCAAAAAATGGCCACCGTCTCTATATATTAAAAACGGCTCTTTGCTTTTTAGCTTTTGTTGCTGAATACTTAAGACCTTAAGCCTATTGTAAACAGGCCTCCAAAGTCTTTTTTGCAAGGTTCTATCAGCAGAATATTCTAATATTAAGGGTGCTAGCTGCTTAAACAGCTCATTCGGAAACAGATAATTATAGTATCTATGGGGCTTAATTGTCTTTATCTTGTACCTTTTAAGGTCATGAAACACTGGACTTTCAAAACCTAACCAAAAGCTAACAGGCTTTAATATAAAAAATGGCCAAATAAACTCCAAGTATTCAAGAGTTTCTTCCACTTCTTTCTCTGTAGTACCTGGAAATTCTGTTATCAAATTAGCCTGAAGGTTTATTCCTAGCTCCTTGCAATGCCTCATCATTGCAAGGTTTTTTATGGCCGTTGAGCCCTTTTTTAATCTATTTAGAAGGCTTGTGCTTAAAGCCTCTATACCAACTTGCAAATCCTTTAATCCAGCCTTTTTCATTTCTTTCAACTCACTAAGTGAATGAACAGCCCTTATTTCTGCAAAAAAAGAATAATCTCTATCATGTCTTGATAAGGCTTTAAAAATCTCTGAAGCTCCTCTTCTAGGCAAACAGTTATCCATAAAGGCAAAATCTATTTGGTTAAATCGTTTACAAAGAAAATCTACTTCCTCTGCAATTTTTTTAGGGGTTTTTGCCCTATATCCACTCCACTGAAGATTCAAGTTACAAAATGCACACCTACCCCACCAACATCCTCTAGAAGCCTCAATTGGTAAAACAACTTGAATACCAGATGCACCCTTTATAGAAAAAAGCTCCTTAAAATAGTGATCATAATTTGGTGGGGGCAAAGAGTTTAAGTCCTTAACTTGGCACCTTTTTTTATTAAAATTAAAGCTCTTACCTTTTTTTATTGCCAAACATAGCTCTAATAAAGGTTTCTCTCCTTCTCCACTTATTATAAAGTCAATAAAAGGGAAAAGACGTTTTATAGAAGAGCCAATCTCTCCTGAGACACTAGCTCCTCCTAAAACTATTTTCAAATTAGGCCAGTAAGATCTTATTTTTTGGGCAAAATAAAGCCCTGAAGTAAGTTGGTTAAGGCAAACAGAAATACCAACCAGCTGGAAACTGCCAAAGTTTAAACTTGCTATGTAGTTATCTGCAGTTTTTTTACAGGCTTCACTTAATTCTTTAAAATTTAATGCGTTTTTTTTAGACTTAAATCTTTTTCCAAGACTCTTGTAAAAAAGTTCTTCTGCCTTTTTATTTTCAGGGAACAACAAAGAAGAAAATACAGATTCAGAAGCCCAACTCGATTGACTTATTAAATGATAAGTATCAAATCCTATGTTTTCTGCAATTTTTAGGTATGGATGAAAACAGTATGTCTTTGAATCTTTTAAGTTTTTATCAAGATATGCCTTTAAGGCCCCTATCTGTATAGAAGGCCTATTAAATAGGGGCCAAGGGGGAGATATTAGGGCAATATTCACACAAATTGTCCCTAAAAAATTTATTTACTTTATAAGGCCTTCATGCTTAAAAGCCTCTTTATACGCTCCTCAATTGGAGGATGAGTGCTAAAAAGATTTGCTATGCTTGAAGCAGTTAAAGGGTTAACAATATACATCTGTGCTGTTGCCGGATTCACTTGCATAGGTATCTTGTGATTCCATTCTTCGAGCTTTCGTAGAGCATTTGCCAATGAGCCAGGACAACTACATATCTTAGCACCAGTTGAATCAGCAAGATACTCTCTACTCCTTGAAATTGCCATCTGGATTAACATTGCAGCAATTGGCGCAATAATCATCATCAAAAGTGCCCCTAAAAAACCTCCGCCGTCATCGTCATCATCTCCACTAAAGCCTCCAAACATTAATCCCCACTGGGCAATCTGTGCAATATAACTAATGGCTCCTGCAATTACAGCGGCAATAGAACTTATAAGGATGTCTCTATTCTTTATATGAGCTAGCTCATGCGCCAAAACTCCCTCTAACTCGTCTCTGTTTAATATACTCATAAGCCCTTGAGTTACTGCCACTGCTGCATGTTGTGGATTTCTACCAGTGGCAAAGGCATTAGGAGTTTGAGTTGGAATAATATAAACCCTTGGCTTTGGAAGACCTGCCCTTGCAGCAAGACTTGAAACAATAGCATGGAGCTCTGGTGCTTCTGACTCACTTACTGGCTGAGCCCCACTCATGGCCAAAGCCATTTTGTCACTAAACCAATAGGCAAAAAAGTTCATAAGCCCAGCCATTATAAGGGCTATAGTCATGCCAGTTTGACCACCTAAGCTCCTTCCTACCAATAAAAATAGCGCAGTTAATCCTGCAAGAAGAATAAAGGTCTTAAAGATATTGCTCATACCCCTTGTATTCACCTCTCTCTAAAATTTTTCTGAAAATATTATCACTTTTTTTAAAAAGGCAACCTGATTGATTACTATTTTCCAGAGATTATTTGGGTGGCCTTTTCCACCTCTTTTTTGCTTCCAATGAAAAGAGGCACCCTTTCATGAAGGGCTGTTGGCTTCAAATCTAAAATCCTTTGTTCTCCATCTGTTGCTGCTCCTCCTGCCTGTTCAACCACAAATGCTAGAGGAGCAGCTTCACAGAGAAGCCTAAGTTTTCCTCTTGGTTTTGCAGGATCTTTTTTATCAGCAGGATACATAAAAATACCACCATAAAAAAGATTTCGATGAAAGTCTGCCACAAGACTTCCTATGTATCTTGCTGTATAGGGCTTACCTCTATCATTTTCCGGACTTTTAAAATATTCCACACAACTTTTTACCCGTTCATCCCAGTAAGCGGTATAACTCTCATTTACAGAATATACTTTACCTGACTCAGGAATTTTTATGTTTGGATGAGAAAGAAGGAATTCTCCAACAGATGGATCTAGAGTAAAGCCATCTACTCCATTTCCTGTAGTATAAACAAGCATTGTACTTGGGCCATAAATAAAATATCCAGCAGCCACCTGTTCTGTGCCCTTCTGGAGAAAATCTTCTAGAGTTACATATGGCCTATCGCTTGTTTTTCTTCTAATGGAAAAAATAGTTCCAATATTTACATTGACATCTATATTTGAAGAACCATCAAGTGGATCAAATATTAAAAGGTAATCACCTCTGGGGAGATTGTCTGGCACTTCAATTATATCGGCGTTTTCTTCAGATGCCATAGCACAGATTGCACCACATTGCTGCATTCTGTAGATCAAAATCCTATTTGCGTATTCGTCTAGTTTTCTTACCTCTTCTCCTTGAACATTGATTTTGCCTGTAAGTCCTAATATATCAACAAGACCTGCTTTATTAACCTCTCTAGAAATAATCTTTGCAGAAAAGATAAGCTCGCTTAAAAGCCTGGTAAACTGACCTGTTGCAAGGGGGTTTTCTTTCTGATGGATCAAAAGGTGCTCCATTACAGTAATTCCTGTATTTTCCATAAAATACCCCTCCTTATTGTTTATTTACGCGACCAAATAATTTTACCTTAAAAAACCCCTAAATAAAACCCTACTGATGGGATAAAAATAATTTCACCTGATAGCCTACTTAAGAAGTTAATTTTAGCTGGTACCTAAAAGAAAGTTCTTAAAAAAATACATGGATTATATTTTAATGTTTTTTTATATATCTAGGATAAAATAAAGAGTTTCCCATGAGCATAACTACACCTATTTCCTTTGAAAGAGACCTAAATAACGCCCAATATGAAGCTGTAATGCACCATGAAGGCCCTTTGCTTGTAATTGCAGGGGCAGGAAGTGGAAAGACAAGAACTCTTGTTTATAGAGTTGCCCGACTTGTAACAGATGGCATAAATCCATCAAACATTCTTTTACTTACATTTACTAGAAAAGCCGCAGCAACAATGCTTGAAAGAGCTGCAAAAATTGGTGGAACAGCTTGCCAAAAAGTTCAAGGGGGAACATTTCATGGATTCTGCCACAGAATGTTGAGAAGCTTTTGTCACTTCTGCAACTATCCACCAGGATTTACAATAATGGACCAGTCAGATTCTCAAGACCTGATTCAACTCCTTGCAAAACAAATGGAACTTACAGGAAAAGGCAAAAAATTTCCTACAAAAACAGCTCTAAATACCATATTTTCAAAGGTTGCCAACTCTGGAGCCTCAATTGAAGAAATTATAGAATCTAGTTATCCACACATGCTTGAACATGCTCATGATATTCACAGGCTTTATGTAGCATATAATGATTATAAAAAAGCTCATGCACTTATGGACTATGACGATCTTCTTTTAAATTGGCTTTATATATTAAGAGAGTCTGAAGATATTAGAAAACAAGTTTCTAATAGATTTAAGTTTATCATGATTGATGAATATCAGGATACAAACTTATTGCAGGCAGAAATGATTAGACTTATGACCTATACACATGACAATATAATGGCTGTTGGTGATGACTCACAATCTATTTACTCCTTTAGAGGAGCCAACTTTCAAAACATATTGGATTTTCCAAAGCTTTTTCCGGGAACCCGCATAATAAAACTAGAAAAAAATTACAGAACTACTCAGCCTAATCTTGATTGTACGAATGCAATAATTGCAAATGCAAGACAAAAATTTACTAAACACCTTACCGCTCATAGACCCGGTGGAGTTCCTCCTTTTCTTCTTTTGTCAATGGATGAGGATGAACAGGCCCAATTTGTTACTTCTTTAATAAAAGAACATCTTGAAAGAGGGACAGAACCGCAAGAAATAGCAGTGTTATTTAGAGCGGCTTTTCATTCCTTTCAATTAGAAACCCACCTCAATCGCAATGGCATATCATTTATAAAACGAGGTGGAATGAGGCTTGTTGATGCTGCCCATATAAAAGACTTGATTTGTCTTTTAAGAATTATGATAAATCCTTTAGATAGGTTAAGCCTTAATAGAATACTTTTGCTTATTAATAAACTTGGCCCTAAAAGCGCAGAAAAGATATTTGAAAAATTAATTAAATCAGAGAATCCTCTGGTTGCTCTTTCAGAAATTAAATCAAAAGCATCTTGGGCAAGTGAAGTTAGAGAACTTGGAAAGCTTCTAGTGTCATGCTTACAAAAAGATCTTAACTTAAAAGACTTATTAAAAGAATTAATTGCATGGTATAGACCTTATTTAGAAGGCAAATATTTTGATGACTATCCTAAAAGACTTCAAGAGTTGGAACAACTTAAAGCAATGGCTCCCAATTATACCGATGCCATCGAGTTTCTGTCAGATCTAGCCCTTGATCCTCCAGAAAAAGACGCCACTATACCAGAAAAGGGGCGAATTGTTCTATCTACAATTCATTCTGCTAAGGGGCTTGAATGGAAAGTCGTATTTTTAATAAGCCTTTGTGAAGGACGATTTCCTTCTTCCATATCCTTTAATAGACCTGAAGAGATAGAAGAAGAAAGGAGGCTTTTTTATGTAGCTGCCACAAGGGCTAAAGACTATCTCTATTTTTCAACCACTGCCTTTATAAACATACAAGGGGCTGGACTTATGCCTGCCAAACCAAGTAGGTTTTTAACGGAAATTCCAGAAGATCTTTTAAAAATAAAAAAATTTAAAAAACCTATAAATAGAACCGCACCATCTGTTACTAAAACTCGAGTAAAAAGACAACCTTTAACAGGAGTAAATACTTTTACTAAAAAATTTAATCCAGGTGAAAGAGTAAGACATTCCATTTTTGGCAAGGGAACAATTATACAAATGATTGATTCTGTAAGAGTTAGAGTGCTCTTTGATGTTGCAGGAGAAAAGACCTTAAGGCTTGATTATACAGGCCTTAGTAAAATCTAAAATACATTTCTTGCTATATATAACGATAAAGTTTACTCTTTCAGAGTGCTTAAAAAGTTTCAGACAAAACAGTAATGCAATAATGGAGACAATATGAACCAAGAATGCAAGCTTTCAGATTCTGATATATTTATAAAGGTTCCTTGTTTTCTTACGGGAAAACTTGTCCTTGACACGGATAGAGAGAGAATAAGACAAAAAATTGCAAAATATCTGGTTGAAGAGAAAGGTTATAACATTAGTGACTTTATTCTAGATAGGGAAATTTACATTGAGGCTAACAATGAAAAAATAATAGCCTTTGTTGATCTTTTAGTAAAAATAAATGATAAGTCCATGATGATAATAAGGTGTGCCCCTGGCTCTGTTATTACTAGAGAGTCGGGAACAGTAGCTGCTGCAAGGCTCTTAGAAAAAGATCATATAATTCCTTATGCAGTTCAAGCAAATCTTTATGATGCTTCATTCATTGACGTAAAAAAGAAAAAGGCAATAGGCTATGGCTGGGAATCCATCCCAAAAAGAGCAGAACTTATAAAGATGAATGCCAAATGGCCTCCTCCTAAACTTCCTGAGGAAAGGATTCCATTAGAAAAACAAATTCTTTATTCATATGATACTCATGGGTGACGCTCTAGATTAAAGACGTTAGGTGACGTCTTAATATGCAAATAAAGCTTAGATAAGGCAAAGTGTTTGAATACTTTTTAGTCATTGTATCAGCTACAACTTTATCTTTATGTTTTACCAAGACAATCCCTGGAATTGTTAGCTTTATTGCACTACTGCCATTTAAATTTGCAATTGATAGATGTAAAGCTTATCAAGCAAAAGGACTTGGCTTTGTGTGGGGCTTGTCTTTTTTTCTTTTGTTGCTTTGGTGGCTTGTTCCCACTATTTCAACATATGGTGCACTTCCTAAGCCTTTATCAGCACTTGTTCTTTTAGCCCTTTGTTCTTATTTGGCTATTTATCCAAGTTTTTGGGCACACATTTATAAAAAATTCGCATACTCTTCCATCAACCCTATTTTATTAATATTTGCAGGATCAGCCTTATGGATACTACTTGAATATATTCGATCTATTTTGTTTAGCGGGTTTCCTTGGGGTTCTATTGGATATAGCCTTGCTACATATCCCTTTCTTATTCAAACAGCAGATATCTGGGGAGTTTATGGCATAGGTTTTTTTATTGTTTTTGTTAATATTTCCATTGGATCTTTTTTTGATAAAAATTTAGAAAAAAATAATGTTCACCTTTTTATGATGGTCTTTTCTATAACCGTTTTTGCTGCCTTTTTTATATATTATGGTTTACATAAAAAAAGTTTGCCTTTTAAAAAAGGTTTTTGGGCTGCTGCTATACAGGGTTCTATAGACCAAAGCATCAAATGGAACCCTTTCTTTACTAAATCTACCATTAATATATATAAATCTTTAACCAAAAGAGCTAAAAAAACATATCCTGATTTAAAATTAGTTGTATGGCCAGAAACTTCTATGCCTTTTTATTTTCAGGAGGAAAATCTATTAAGAAAAGATATTCTTTCCTTTTCAAAAAAAAATGAAATTTATATCCTCTTTGGAAGCCCCTCATATACCTATGGAAAAGACAACAAACCTAAATACTTAAACTCTGCCTATTTAATTAGTCCAAAAGGACAGGTTCTTGGAAAATACGATAAACAACATCTTGTTCCTTTTGGAGAATACATGCCTTTTGGAAGTCTAACTGAATGGGCCAGAAAATTCTTGCCTACAGCAGGAGATTTTATTCCAGGAACCAAAAGTGGTCCTATTGGTGACGATAATATCTCTATAGGAGTCATGATTTGCTTTGAAAGTATTTTTCCTTATATTTCTCGCCAAGAGGTACTTCTTGGTGCAGAATTACTTACAATCATTACAAATGATGCATGGTTTGGAAAAACTCCTGCTCCTTGGCAACATGCCAATATGGCAACTTTTAGAGCCGTTGAAACAAGAAGATGGATTATACGGGCAGCTAATACAGGAATTAGTAGGATAATATCTCCGAGTGGCCAGATATTGACAGAATCAGATCTTTTTAAACCAGAAATTATTGGTGCTAAGATAGAGAGATTAAAACAAAAAACAATCTATGTAAGATTTGGCCCTTATTGGTTTCTTGTCATTAATCTTTTAATTGTTATCATTGCCTTAAAAAAAGTTTTCTTGTCTGAAAGGAGAAAAGGCTATGAACAAAAAAATAAATGACATTTCTCTGGATTGTCAGGAATTAAAATCTAGGCTGTCTATGGCTAGTGAAAAGATAGAACGTTTAAGAGGTTATCTTTGATGGACAACAAGTAGATAAAAGACTCGAAGAAATTGAAAAGGCCATGCTTGAGCCTGGTTTTTGGGATAAACCCAGCTCAAAGGAGCTTTTGAGAGAAAGAGCATTATTAACAAGACAAAAAGAAACAATTGATGAGCTTTCAGAAAGATCTGAAGAGTTGAGCCTTCTACTTGAAATGGCTCAAGAAGAAGATGACATTTCTACTTTAAAAGAAGTAAAAACAGAGCTAAACAAGCTAGAAAAAGACATTAGAAAGGCAGAGCTTCAAAGGCTTTTATCTGGATCTCATGATGTTAACAATGCCATCGTAACTATTCATCCAGGTGCAGGAGGCACAGAAGCCCAAGATTGGGCTGATATGCTTTTAAGAATGTATCTTCGCTGGTGTGAAAAACGGGGATACAAAACAGAACTTCTTGATTATCAGCCAGGTGAAGAA
>CAYMRT010000106.1:0-2192 GCA_964392885.1 uncultured Desulfobacterales bacterium
TCTCTTTTTTTAATGGAAGATCCATTCTAAAATCTCTTTCAGAAGAAAGAGGCATGTTAAATATTTGTCGTAATAACTCAAGCCTTTGATCTATTGCATGTTTTTTAGGATCATATGGAGCCCTTGCAGTTAAATATCGCACAGTTTCTTCATCCTTATAACCAATTCTGAAAATGAATGGAATGCCGGCAAGATATGAAAGCTCAATAGGGCAAGGGTCGCTGTCATGGAATGCTAAACACAGCTGATAATTGTTTTTTTTTATCGTTTTTAAAAGACTGAATGCTCCATTATAATGGCCTTTATAAATTAGAAAGTTATCTGCAACAGGAAAATCTTTAAATAATGGATATACCTTATCTCTTACTAAAAAATCTATAGTTGCTTCTGGTAAAATACTTCTAAGTGCCTTAATCCCTGGCAGGCTAAAAAGGGTATCGCCTATTGCTGTACATGATATAACAAGTACCTTTCTTGTCTTTTTAGGATTAAACTCTTCTAATTTTAACCGATTTTTATGGCTTAATAGCTCCTTTCTTTTTAAAAGAAGCTTAATAAATACCTTCTTAAGCTGTTTCATAGCTGATTAGTAAACTATAAAAATCCTATTTTTTCTATCGCCCTTTTGACTTAAATCAATTATTTAAGACTAAATTTATATTATTTATCAACTTTATAAAAAATATATTAAATAATTAAGGAGGATTTAGTTATGCTCAAAACAGGTGAAAAAGGAGCCGTTCTTCAAAGAGACAAGAAAAGCTACGCTATAGTTCCACACATCCCCCTTGGAATTATTACTCCAAAGCAACTTAAAAAGATTGCTGAAGTGGCAGAAAAATATAATCTACAAGCACTTAAATTAACCAGTGCTTGCAGAATTGCAATGGTTGGGTTTAAGGAGGAAGATATTGATCAAGCATGGAAAGACTTAGGCATGGACCCTGGTGCTGCAGTTGGACTTTGTGTAAGAAGCATTAAAGCATGCCCAGGAAGTACACTTTGCCAGTTTGGGAAACAAGATGCAATCGGACTTGGTATGGAGCTAGACAAAAGATATCATGGCTATAAGCTTCCAAATAAATTTAAAATAGGGGTGTCTGGCTGTATAAATCAGTGTGCTGAAACAAGCATTAAAGATCTTGGCTTTATTGGCAAAAAAAGTGGATGGACTATTGTTGCTGGAGGAAATGCCGCATCAAAACCAAGATTGGCAGACGTTATTGCAGAAGATCTTTCAACAGAAGAGGCCTTGGAGATAGCAGACAAAATAATAAAATTTTATGAACAAAATGGCAAAAAGGCTGAAAGAATTGGAAAAATGATAGATAGGATCGGTCTTGAGGAATTTAAAAAGGCAGTGCTTGGCTAACAAGCAAATCAAAGGGCCGCAAAGAGCGGCCCTTTTAACAAAATTTTTTATTTAAAAACTCACATTCCTTTGGAGAGAGATCGAATCTAATTTCAGCCTCCATTAAAAGCTCTTTCCTTGGCTTTTCAGGATGTTCTTTAATCATTTCAGAAAACCACCTTATTGCTTTCCTCAATTTTTCTCCTTCAGGTAATAGCTCTTCTGTTGACATAAATAACTTGCCTCCTTTTATAAAGACTCAAGCTTATGCTCTTCAATTAACACTCCAAGCAATCTAGCAGTCTCTCCAATAACCTTTAAGCATTCCTTTCGCCTACTAGTAGGAGCTTTATAATATTCTTTTACTTGTTTAATATCCTTCCAGTCAACTCTAGCGATATCCTTACAGTCTTTACCACCATATTCTTTTGTAATATCTTCAAAGCCCCTTACAAGTTTATATGAAAGTTTCCACATAAGCTTATGATCCTTATCCTCAGGCTGTCTTTTACCCATAACAACACCCAAAACAGCTAGAGCACCAGGAAGAGCTCCACATACATTGCCTGTGCTTCCAAGACCGCCACCAAAGGGAGAAAGGGCGGCTATTACATCTTTAGAGTCAATAACAAGTTTTTCTGCACCTGCAGAAAATACAGCCTGACTTCAATGGAAATGCCTGTCGTATAGTTCTTTTGCCAAAGAGGCCATATCTTCAGGACTCATCTTTTCCTCCCTAGGGATCTTGTAATTTTTCTTAAATCTAATAGCCTTAAAATGTCATGGCAAGAAAATGTAAGAAGAAAATACTCATAGCAGCGTTTGCCTCTTTCGTGGCAAT
>CAYMRT010000107.1:0-6126 GCA_964392885.1 uncultured Desulfobacterales bacterium
TAACTAAAAGTAAAGTCAGGCCAAATCAATCTGGAGGCAATATGAAGGTTATAGCTTTTAATGGCAGTGCCAGACAAAAAGGTAACACCTATACCTTATTAAATAAGGTTTTAGAAAAAATTGAGGCAAATGGCATTGAAACAGAGCTTATATGGCTTGGAAATGAACCTATTGGAGGGTGTATCGCCTGTTATAAGTGCCTTAAACACAAAGATAAAAAATGTCATCAAAATGATATAATAAACACATATCTAAAAAAGATGCTTGATTCAGATGGAATTATACTAGGTTCACCCACCTATTTTGCAGATGTCTCTACAAATATGAAGGCTCTAATTGAAAGGTGTGGTATGGTAGCCAGAGTTAATGGTGACTTATTAAAAAGAAAAGTTGGGGCAGCAGTTGTGGCAGTAAGAAGAGCAGGGGCATATCATGTCTTTAGCAGTTTAAATAGCTTTTTTCTTATAGGTCAGATGATAGTTGTTGGCTCTTCTTACTGGAATCTTGGAAGGGGCAAAGATCCTGGTGAAGTAAAAAACGATGAAGAGGGCATAAAAACAATGAAAGATCTAGGTGAAAATATTTCGTGGGTGATTAAAAGGTTAAAGAATGAAAGATGAAGGTTGAAAGATCAATAACAATACTAAATAGACTAGGACTTCATGCAAGGCCAGCTTCTAGATTTGCACAGACGGCAAGCCTTTTCCAATCTGATATTTGGCTTATCAAAGATGGTCACAGAGTGGATGGGAAAAGCATCTTAGAAGTGCTTACAATTTCATGCCCTTCTGGCACTACATTAACCCTTATGGCAGAAGGGCCGGATGCAAAAGAGGCAGTCGAGGCCTTATCAGAACTTGTTGCCCAAAGATTTGGCGGCATGGATTAAAAAATAAAAGACAACAATAGGTGAAAAAGTGGAGATATTAAAAGGAATAGCAGCATCTCCTGGCATCGCAATTGGTGAAATTTTTCTCTTAAATGCAAAAAAGATAAAAACTGTAAAACGGAAAATAGATAGGAATCAAGTAGATAAAGAAAAAGAGCGTTTTGAAGAAGCTATCCAAATCGTTGAAGAACAGCTTCAACAGCTTATTTCTGAGCTTCCAGAGGAGATAAAAGAGCATAGCAACATACTAAAATCACATCTTTTAATGCTCAGGGATAAGATGCTCTATGATAAAACTCTAGAGCTTATTGAAACTAAAGAAATAAATGCCGAGTGGGCCCTTTCCATTTCGTTAGACAATATCAAAACCCTATTTTCTTCAATAAAAGACACCTATATTAAAGAACGGCTGGAAGATATAGACTTTGTAGTAAACAAAGTAAAAGGAATACTTGCAGGTACAAAAACAGGGCTTGACCTATCAGCCATTAACAAGCCAGTTATTGTTGTTGCCAACAATCTATCTCCTGCTGATACCTTACACATGAGCAAAGAAAATATATTAGGCTTTGTAACAGAGCTAGGAAGCAGAACCTCTCATACTGCAATACTTGCTAGATCCCTTGGCATACCAGCGGTTGTTGGAGTTGAAAATATAACATCTCTTTGCCTTTCTGGTGAAAAAATTATTGTAGATGGTCTAAAAGGCCAAGTGATAGTAGAACCCGACTCAAAAACTACCGCTCATTATGAGCAAAAACAAAAAAACTATTTTAAATATAGGCTTGAAGTAGTTAGCAACAGCAACCTGCCTGCAGAGACCAAAGACGGATACAGGATCAAAGTTAAAGCAAATATAGAATTAGTTGAAGAAATTCCTATAGTTATTCAACATGGAGCAGAAGGGGTTGGTCTTTTTCGGACTGAATTTTTATATATTACCTCCAAAACTCTTCCTACTGAAGATCAGCTATTTCTTGCCTATAAAGATGTGGTAGAACGGCTTAGGCCATATCCTGTAACTATTAGAACACTCGATATTGGAGGAGATAAACTGGCCTCAGGCATAAGCCTTGAGGATGAGATAAACCCTGCCCTAGGGCTTAGAGCCATACGTCTCTGCCTTCAGGAAAAGGGGCTTTTTAGGGCACAGCTTCGAGCCATTTTAAGGGCAAGCGCATATGGAGATCTAAGGCTCCTTTTTCCAATGGTATCTGGTAAAAACGAAATTATTCAGGTTAAGACACTCTTAAGAAAAATAATGGATGAACTCTCATCTGAAGGGCATGAATTTAATAAGGATATAAAAATTGGAATTATGATTGAAGTGCCTACTGCCGTTCTTGTTGCAGATATTCTAGCTAAAGAGGTAGATTTTTTTAGCATAGGGACAAATGATCTTATTCAATACTCACTGGCAATAGACAGGGTAAATGAGGCTGTCTCTCACCTTTATGAACCGCTGCATCCTGGAGTTTTAAGAATGATTAAAATGACAGTAGAGGCAGGTCACAAGGCAGGCATTGAAGTTGGTATGTGTGGAGAAATGGCAGGAGAACCTCTTTACATCCCTATTTTACTAGGGCTTGAACTTGATGAAATAAGCATGAATGCCATGGCAATTCCTAAAAATAAAAAGATCATAAGGCAGAGCAATCAAGAAGATTGTGCCCAATTTGCCTCAGAGCTATTAGGCCTTGACTCTGCAAGGCTTGTGAGAAAAAGAACCATTGAATTTTTTAGACAAAACTACAGACCAGATATGGAAACAACTGACTTTTTAGAGTTCAATATAAATAACACCTCAAAGTAAAAAAGGGGAAAAATAATGAAAAAGATATTGGTAACAGGTGGTTGCGGCTTTATTGGCTCTAACTTTATAAGGCTTTTAATAAGTGAGCGAGATTATGAAATAATTAATTTAGATGCCTTAACATATGCAGGAAATCTTGAAAACTTAAAAGATCTTGAGAACAATCCTAGATACAAGTTTGTAAAGGGCAGAATTGAAGATGAAGAGTTGGTCCAAGAGTTGATGAGTAATGTTGATGCGGTGGTAAACTTTGCAGCAGAAAGCCACGTTGACCGCTCGATACACAGTGCAAAACCGTTTTTGACCACAAACGTTATTGGTACCCAAACACTACTTGATGCCTTTAGAAAGGCTGACAGAAAAGGGCTTTTTGTCCATGTATCAACAGATGAAGTCTATGGCAGCCTTGGTCCTAAAGACCCTCCTTTTAAAGAAACAGATAACCTCCTTCCAAACAGCCCCTACTCTGCCTCAAAGGCGTCAAGCGACCTTTTATGTAGGGCAGCCTACAAGACCTTTGGTTTGCCAGTAATAATTACAAGGTGCTCCAATAACTATGGACCTTATCAATTTCCTGAAAAGCTAATCCCTCTTATGATAATAAACTGCCTAGAAGGCAGAAAATTACCAGTATATGGAGATGGAAAAAATATAAGGGACTGGATATTCGTAGAAGATCACTGTAGAGGCGTACTGGCAAGTCTGGAGAGAGGAAAACCTGGGGCAATATACAACTTCGGGGGCGAATGCGAACTTACTAACCTTGAAGTAATCGAAACAATTCTTGAAATTCTTGACAAAGACAAAAGCCTTATTGAATTTGTAAAAGACAGACCAGGGCATGACAGACGTTATGCAATGGATATAAGCTTTGTTAAAAAGGAACTTTCATGGAAGCCTAAAACAGATTTTAAAACAGGAATAAACAAGACAGTTAATTGGTATTTAAAAAATAAAAACTGGTGGCAGAGAATAATATCTGGTCAGTATAAAAACTATTATGAAAAACACTATGGCAAGAGGCTATAACTTATGAAAATTATAATTACTGGTGCTGGTGGAATGCTTGCTCAAGATGTTTTAGATGTCTTTTCAGATCTTGATGTTATTGGTTTTAAAAAAGAAGAGCTTAATATCTGTGATGAAGATAATTTAAAAAAAATACTTTTAGACAATAAACCTTATGCTGTGATAAATTGTGCAGCCTTTACTAAGGTGGATCTTTGTGAAAGCGAAAAAGATAAAGCCTTTCAAATAAATGCTCATGGGCCAGAGATATTAGCTAGGCTTTGTGCCGAGGTTTCATGTAAGCTTATTCAGATAAGCACAGATTATGTATTTGATGGGACAGCAAACACTCCTTATTCAGAAGACACCTTAACAAACCCAATAAATATATATGGTCAAAGTAAGCTTGCAGGAGAAGAAAACATAAAAAACTCGACAGAAGACTATCTGATCATAAGAACTTCATGGCTTTTTGGTAAAGGAGGCCCAAATTTTATTCACACCATCATTAAACTTGCCCATGAAAAAGATAAATTGCAAATTGTTAATGACCAAAGAGGTTGTCCAACATTTACAAGAGATTTAGCCAAAGGAATAAGACATCTTTTAGAAAATAATGCCACGGGTATTTTTAATGTGACAAATACTGGTGCCTGCACCTGGTTCGACCTTGCAAGGTTTGTTTTTGAAAAAAAAGGGATAAAAATAAAGATTGAACCAGTTGACAGCAACAAATTTAAAAGACCTGCAAGACGTCCTCATTTTTCAGTATTAAGCTCTAAAAAATACCGAACTCTTGTTAAATCTCCTTTAAGGCATTGGCATGAAGCAGTTGAGGACTTTTTATTTTAGCTCCAAAGGAAGCCTGATTATAAACTCCGCCCCCTTTCCCGGTTCACTTTTTACAACTATTTCTCCGCCATGTTTATTTACAATTATATCATATGCAATGGCCAGCCCTTGACCTGTCCCCTTTCCAACTTCTTTAGTGGTAAAAAATGGATCAAATATCTTGTTTTTTATATCTTTAGCTATACCTATTCCATTATCTTTAATTTTGATAACGGCAACCCCTTCTTCCTTTTTGGTACTTATTTTTATTAAACCTTTTTCTAAGCTGTCTCTACTTTTTATCTTTTGCTCAATAGCATGTGCTGCATTTATTATTATATTTAAGATTACCTGACCAAGTTCATCCCTAAAACAAGGAACATCAGCTAAGCGCTCATCTAAATCCATCTCAATATCTGCCACATACTTCCACTCATTTCTGGCTATTGTTACTGTATTGTCAATTAGCCTGTTGAGATCAGCCTGCTCTAGATCCCTTGAGCCTGGATGTGAAAATTCTTTCATTGCCTTAACAATGGAAGTAATTCTTTGCACCCCTTCTTGAGATTGACTAATTGCTTGTGGTATTTCTTCTTTAAGATAGTCCCAATCTATTTCATTCAAAAGTCTTTTTAGCTTTGGTAGATCTTCTTTTGAAACTCCTTCATTAATAAATGATTTAATGTCATCAAAGGCCTCCTTTAAAAACTCAATATTATTTCCAACGTATTGTGTAGGTGTATTTATTTCATGTGCAATACCTGCTGCAAGCTGACCAATTGATTCAAGTTTTTGAGCATGCAACAGGCGAGTCATAATCATTTCTTTTTCTTTAGAAAGCCTGTCTCTTTCTGCTATCTGTTCCTTTAACTGTTTAAAACCCACATATAAAAAACAAAGGCCGAATCCCCAAAAAAATAGATAGATGAAATAACTGGTTATCAAGCGTTTAATCTCGATGCTTTTTAGTTGGCTAAGGGGTACAGATATGCTTATACCACCTCGAATGTCGCCTGCCTTAAATCCTTGGGCACCATGACACCTTAGACATGGTGTTTTAGTAAAAATTGGCTGCATAAGACGCATATATGGCTGGCCTTTTAAATATTCAATAGATGCTATTTCTTTTTTACCTTGCTCAAACGCTACAAGTGCTTTTCTTTCCCACTCATCTGGCCCATTAGCAGGCCTAAGAGGTTTTAGGCTTGTAACATGAGTAAGGATACTATGATTTTTTTCTTCAATCTTTCTAACTTGTCTCATCATATAATTTGGATTTACCAGAGTGAGCTTTTTTCCTGAAGGAGTTCTAATGTCTCGCTCAGATATCTTAAGGTATGGATTTGGTTTAGTAAAATCAGTTACTTTTGCGTACACTCCGCCATGCATTGCATTCCAAAGGCGGAAATTCTTTGCAACCTCAATAGCTGTTCTTGCCTGAAAGGTAGCCAAGGCAACACTTTCATTCCAAGTATTTTGCATATCGTAAAGCATTGCACATACCATGCAAACTGACCATACAACTACAGTTAAAATAAAGTGTCTTTTAAGATTGATTTTATTTCTGCTATGTTTATTTTTGATG
>CAYMRT010000108.1:0-5940 GCA_964392885.1 uncultured Desulfobacterales bacterium
TTGGTAATGAACCAGGCAAACCCCAAGTCCTTGGAGTTGCCTTTAAGTTTGTTAAAGACATTCATAATGGAAAGGTTGTATTCCAAAACGCCAACTAACATTCCATTATAGTTTACAGGGCTCAAACATCTTAGATATAGGCCTTGAGCATCTGGCTCTAGACCAGAAACAGGTTTTTTTTCAGAAAGGGTCTTTGATAAAAGAGGTCTGTTTAAGGCCTTTACTCCGGTTTTTATTTTTTTATTAGATGAATACACAATATTTTCATTTTGATCATAGATTGTAAAAAAACCAGACAGGTTTTTTGATTCAGATAGTGTTTTTAAAATGGGAGAGATAAAATCATGAATCATCTTTTGGTCTTTAAGTGCAATTGCAAACTGGAGTTCGTTTAGTTTTGATAAAGTACCAACCAGCACCTTACCTGGTGCAATGGCATCTTCTATTTCTGCAGAGATCCTAGCAGATGATACCAGCAACTCTTCATTCAATCGTTTTTGTTCAGCGGTAGATAAGATACGATTTAAGATTATAGATATCACTATTGAGAACAATAAGAAGATAATGAGCACCGGAAGTACTATTTTGGTTTTACAAGAAAGATCTGTTAGCCTCTTTCCTTGCTTCATTTTTAAACTCCATTTCTTAACTAAACTATTTAACAGGGAAAGAAACGCTTATGGCACCCCGTAGATCTCCTAATTTGTACCCTTCTTTTTTATGGCCTGATATGTCTTTCTCTCCCTTTGGTTCACCATGACACTTTAGACAGGCCTGTCTGATGTATATTGGTTTTAAATAACGATAGGTATTTCCTACAAATTCTCCATATCCTTCACCCATAGGGTATCCAGGCTCTTCAAATTTTTTAAGGACTTTTCTTTCAAATTGATCTGGTTGATTGTATGCATTTCTGTACTTAAAAGTGGTCTGTTTAATAGCAATATTACTTTTGGCTTTTAATATTTGGCCAGTTTCTCTTCCAAATACGGCAGGAATGTACATTTTAAAACCTACTCCCTTTTTATTTATGCGGGGTTGATTCATCTGAACACTCATTTTGGCAGCGTTAATTACCTGTTTTAATACCTCTTGAACCTGTGGGTCTAACTCTTTTAATTCTTTGCCTGTTATTTTTTTAAAGCTATTTAACATCTGCTTTTCAACATATTCTGGAGTGAAACCTTTATTGCCTTTTGAAGGGTCGTTTATTAGATCCTGATGTTTTGCTATTACACCTCTTCCGGCAATAATCATTGAGGCTACGTAACTTGCTATTTCTGGGGCTTTATTTTTAGGGAGGGGATTACCTGTGCTTATACAGATGGAAGGAAATAAGGCAGAAATAGCCAGCACAAAGACAGCCATGGTCTTCTTTTTCATTGTTTTGCTCCTTATTTAATTTTTTGATTTTTTATTATTGTCGGATTAGTTAAAAATTTCTTTAGATATTTTTTACATTTTAGAAACATTTTTTATGCTTGGTTTTGACAAATCTTTTTAGTCAACATAGATTGATGGAGAAATGAGGTTGAAGTTTTAGGTCTTAGGTAGGTAACCATTGAATAAAAAAGCTAACTTTTCAAGTATTAAGAGGCTTCGTGAGCTTATTCGCCCTTATGCACCAAGGGTAGTTGTTGCAGTCATATTTAGTTTGTTGGTGTCTGGGCTAAATGGTGCAATTGCATGGCTTGTAAAGCCAGCAATGGATTTGATTTTTGTAGAAAAGCAATACGGCTATATAATTTATTTACCAATAGGACTCGTGCTTTTGTATATTTTTAGAGGTGGGGCAAGTTTTATTCAGTCTTATTTAATGAGGACAGCAGGTTTTCAATTGGTTAGGGATTTAAGAAATAGATTTTATGCCAATATGATTCATTTGCCTGTGTCTGAAATTTCTCGTCAGACTAGTGGGGATATGGTTTCTCGCCTTATGAATGACATTGGCATCTTGAGTGCTGTTTTATCAGATAGCTTTCGCACCTTTCTAGTACAGGTTCCTTCTATAATAGTACTTACTGGTGTTGCTGTTTATAGAAAGTGGGATTTAGCACTCTTAAGTTTTTTGCTCTTTCCCTTTATTGCTTATGGTACACGGGTGTTAAGTAAGTATGTAAAAAGACGCAGAAAAAAAGTACAGCAATATCTTGCTCTTATTACTCATAGAATGAATGAAACTGCCGTTGGCATTAAGGTTATAAAGGTTTTTGGAATGGAAGAGCAGAAGATATGGCAGTTTATAAAAGAGAACCAAAATGCGTATAGGCAATTTGCAAGGGTTGTACGTCTAAAAGAAGGCACAAAATTTTTAATTGACGTATGTTCTGGTGTATCTGTTGCCATAATCTTAGGTTATGGAGCAACGATGGTTGTTAAAGGAGAGATGACTTCTGGAGATTTTTTTTCTGTTTTAACGGCAATTGTTATGGCTTTTACTCCTTTAAAGAAGGTTGGAAGGGCTTATAGTACTCTTCAAGAATCAGTGGGAGTTCTTGAAAGGGTGGATAGATTCTTGGCTTTTAAGCCAGAAAAACAAGAAGGGAAGAAGATCAAAGGATTATTTGACAGGATCGAGTTTAAAAATTGTTATTTTTCTTATAATAACAAAGAAGAGGTATTGCATGATATAAATTTAACCATTGAGATGGGGAAGGTCATAGCCCTTGTTGGGCCGAGTGGGGCGGGTAAATCCACTCTTGTTGATTTAATTCCAAGGTTTATTTCGCCAACAAAGGGACAAGTGTTATGGGATGGGATTGATCTTGAAGAAATAGATTTAAGCAGCCTTAGAAAACAGATTGCTGTTGTAAGCCAAGATGTCATCTTATTTTCTGATACCATTAGAGAGAATATTGCTGCTGGTAAAAGGGATGCAACTCAAGACGAGATAGAACAAGCAGCACGTCTTGCTAATGCACATGAGTTTATTATTAAACTTCCACATGGCTATGATACCATGCTTGACGAAAGAGGGCTTAATCTTTCTGGCGGACAGCGTCAAAGAATAGCTTTTGCCAGGGCACTTTTAAAAAATGCCCCTGTTCTCATTCTAGATGAAGCAACAAGTGCCCTTGACTCTGTTTCAGAAAAAGCAGTGCAAGATGCTTTAAAAAATGTCATGAAAGACAGAACAACCATTGTTGTAGCCCATAGGCTTACCACCATTCAAGGGGCTGATTTGATTGTTGTTATGGATAAGGGCAGAATATGTGAGATTGGAACCCATGAAGAGCTTCTAAGAACTTCTACTCTTTATACTGAGCTTTATAGAAACTATGACTCAACTTCTTGATAATTTTGACATTCATTTAAAGATAGATTTCTTTTTGCTAATATTTTTAGGCATTGCCAATACCATGCCCATAGTTGCAAGGCACATCTTTAAGAACAGATTTTCAGCGCCAATAGATTTTAATAAAAGTTTTTTTGATAAAAAGCCGATATTAGGAACACATAAGACATGGAGAGGATTATTGGTTGCTGTAGTTATAACCTCCATTACTTCGGGTTTTTGCGGCTACGGATTTAAGCTCGGTGCAATGGTTGGTTTTTATTCCATGACTGGTGATCTAATGGCAAGTTTTATAAAAAGAAGGCTTAATTTAGAAAGCGGTGCTAAGTTTACAGGAGTTGATCAAGGTATAGAGGCATTTTTTCCGGTTTTTATGCTAAAAGATGACCTAAGCCTTTCTTGGCTAGATTGCTTTTTTGTAACTTTAGTATTCACAGTTGTTGAGATTACCTTATCGCCATTTCTTTATAAAATTGGTTTTAGGAGAAACCCATATTAAAAAATGACACTTTTAAAGGCAGATTTTCATATTCATACAAGCGAAGACCCAAGGGATTATATTCGTTATAGTGCATTAGAGCTAATTGATATGGCCCATGATTTGGGTTATCAAGTATTATCAATAACAAATCATGACAAATGCACCTACAGTAGTTATTTAAGAGATTATGCCAAAGAGCGAGGAATAATTTTGCTTCCAGGTATGGAGGCAACTATAGAGAAGAAACATGTACTGTTGATTAATTTTCCTTTTGAGAATTTAAGTATATCAACTCTTAAAGATCTATATAAATTATCAAACGAAAGGGGTTTAATAATTGCTCCCCATCCATTTTACCCAAGCCCTGTAGCTTTAGGGAGAAAGTTCATTGAACATTTAAAGGTATTTGATGCGGTTGAATGGTCTCATTTTTATTCAAAAAGAATTAATAACTTTAATTTAAAAATGGAAAGGATTGCGAAAAAGGCAAATATTCCAATTGTTGGCACCTCAGATGCCCATCAGCGTATTCAGTTTCATACTACTTATACACTAGTTGATTCAGAATTTGACGAAATGGCAGTAATAGAGGCAGTAAAAACAGGGAGAGTAGAAATTATAACAAACCCCATGCCTTTTGCTAGCTTGTTGAAAATCAATATAAAAATGCTTGTTAGAAATTTATTTGTTAAAAATTTATATCGCCCTAAAATAAAAGGCCCTATCAATCATTCTCTGAAAAAAGAGATGATTAATAGGGCCTAATGTAGCTGAATTATAAAGTGATAATAATTTATTTTGATAAACGTTTATTAAAAAGCAAGGTTCCTAAACCAATTAAGGCAAACCCAAATAAAAATAATGTACTAGGCTCTGGTACAGGAGTACCTTGAAGAGTAATAGCACCTTGATACTTCATCCATCTATAAGGTGTTGTAAGTGATTTTTGTGAATTGAGAGTTCCGCCAAACCAAATTGTAAGTGTAGGGTTTGAAACATCTGCTACAAATTCAAAGGTTGTTCCCTGTCCTCCTCCAACTTGGATTCCATCAATATAATTTGATGAGGTAATATAAAATTTTACACTTTTAGTGCTAGGAATGTAAGTAGAAGTCCAACCTGAAGGAGTTGATATATTAGAGGGGTTATAGTTAGTTGTTTGTCCCCAACGTTGACTAGCTGTATCAGAAGTTCCTTGAATTGTAAAGTCGACTAGATACCAATCATATTCTCCATCTCCATCATCATCTTCATAAAAGTTAGATGCAAAATTTGGATGTGCTGTATCAGAATAGTATTCCCCAATTAGTGTGTTTCTTTCATATACAGTTAATTTCCTATATCCTATTTGATATGGATCATCAGAAGTATGATCTCCAGTTAATATAGAAGCACTCATTAAGTCATCCCCGTTAATAGTAAAATGATATAAGGTAGCAAATGAATTATCACATATAAATATTGCCACTGAAAACATTGTTAGTATTAAATACTTTTTCATTTTCTCCCCCTCTATATAAGTTTATTTTGCTCAAAGTGTTTTTCTAATATTTTTAATGAATTTAAATAAGCCTCCTTACCTTCTCCTCTAATAAATTTATATAAGGAAACATTTTCTATTAACTTTGAGAGAGCTTCTAACTCATTAGAGTCTGTCCCTAAAAATCTGCTTTTCATACTATTTTCAGCAAGATTAAATAAGGCTTCTGCCTTTGATAAAGATTTAATTGTAGGAGTCTTTCCTTTTTCAATAATATATATAGCTTGAAGTGTTCCAGTTTTTTCTTTTATACTTGGCATTTTTAAGAATATTTTATTTTTAAAAGGATTTTTTTCCTTTTTAATTGAATTTCCAAAGAGTAACTTACCAATCTCTTCTGTTAACTGTAGTCGTACTTTACCTGTTTTTATTTTATATGGTTGTTCTTTTGGATTAATTGCTACAACGTCATCAGATAAAAGATCACAGTAATTTTTCAACAATCCTGCAACTATTGAAGATTTACCCTGTCCACTTTTACCAATAAACATTATAGCTTTGCCTTTTGATGTAATAATCGCACTAGCATGAAATATTAAATAGCCCCTTCTTAATAAACATGCCCCTAATACTAACCCACTTATATATAAGTGAGCAAATTTTTGTAATTTCCCTTTATCAGGT
>CAYMRT010000109.1:0-5723 GCA_964392885.1 uncultured Desulfobacterales bacterium
TGGAAATTTCACTTGAGTTGTCACTATTGTTTAATAGGAATAATTCCACTTTTTCATTTTCATTAATATCTTTAAGGCTGCTGCGTATATTATACAGGTAATTAAATCTATTTTTTATTTTTTCATAAAGTTCTGAAGGAAAACCAAGCAACAACAACGAGTTTTTGGCTTTTTCATCATGACCTATAACAAGATGACAACGTTTATCTCTGTTAAGATCCTCTTCTAGTTCTTTAATTAAAACTTCTAGTGATATACTTCTTTCTGGACCAACACACACCACTCCAACATCTGATGCTATGGCTTCTCTTTTTTTATTAAATTTTTCATTAAAAGGCTGAGAGATCCTCCTTTTAATCCTTAGGGCTGCACTTTCTCCTCCACCTTCATGTGTATCTGGTAATATCGCTGCATACTTATATTGTGAAATTAAATAGACGCTATCGCATGAACGCAGCTCTGCCTTAATTAAATTGTATAAAAATTTTTCATAATTTTCTGTATATTCGTCATTTTTGATGTTTGGCTTTATTAGTAAAAAGGTTACTCTGTGTCCATAGCGTTTGATTCTGTTGAGCTCTTTCTGGGCTTCAATTAAAAAGGCATTTTGATCTAATATACAGTCTTCTGTAGTCTTATTTATTTTTATATCATTTAACGTTTCCATATTTAACTTTAAAATTGACTCATACCTTTCTGGCTTTTTCGTCAAAATGCTTTGGTAACACAAATGTAAAAACTGCTCCATGATCTGGTTCCTGTTTATTTTTAACCCATACCTTTCCTCCATGGGCCTCAATGATTGTCTTAACAATAGCTAATCCAATTCCTGTTCCTTCTATATTTTCACTGTAATTTGCCCTATAAAATGGATCAAAGATATAAGGAATATCTTCTTTTTTTATACCTGGCCCAAAATCTTCAATGCTGCACAAGATGGTTTCATCTCTATCTTTACATGAAATGATTATATTTGACCCATTAGGAGAATATTTAATGGCATTATCTATAATATTGTATATGACCCTTTGCAGTTGTTCTTTATCAACATAAACTAAAGGCAAGTCATCTGGGATCTCTTTTAAGATCTTTATATTTTTCTCTTTTGCTTTAAGTTCGAGTCCTTCTAAGAGTTCAGAAATAAGGGTATTAACATCACAAAGTTCTTTAGAAAGGCTAATTTGCCCTGCTTCCATCCGGACAATGTCAAGGAAACTTCTTATGTATTTTTCAACTTTATTGATCTCTTTTATAATAGTATTAACGTACTGGAGCTGTTTTGGACTTAATTGGCCGGTTTTACCCTCTTTCATTCTAAGCAGCAAGCCACCTGCAATTGCCAAAGGCCCTTTAAGATCATGTGCAAACATTGATATTAAGATCCTTCTGTGCCTTTCAAGTTGTTTTTCCTTTGTAACATCTCTAAAAATAGCAATGGCACCACATACCTCATTATCTTTAATAAGAGGAGCAGCAGTAAATCGGATTGGAATTTCATGCCCATCCTTGTGAAAAATAACACCTTCTATGTGAATAGAGCTAATAGAATCGGTCTTTTTGGGGGAAAAATCTTCTTTAATGTTTTTTAACTCACAAGGAACCCAGTTAAATATATTTTTGCAATATTTCCCCAAAACCTCCTCTTTTTTAAAGCCGGTAATTTCTTGTGCTGCAGGATTGAATTCTAATACCCTTTCTTCCTTATCAATAATAATTAAACCAACAGGAAAGTTTTGAACAATAAGGTCAAAAAATTCCTCTTTTTTAAATTCTCCATTAAAATTGTTTGTTAATATACTATTTTTTTGTTGTTTTTGGCTGTTTATTTTTCTTTGAGAGTTCATGAATCACCTGTTCTGCCAATTGGGAAAAAACCTTGGCTGATTCTAATTCATCGTTTAAGGCAATTGGTCTTCCTTCATCTCCGCCTTTTCTAATTTCAGGGTCTATAGGTATCTGAGCTAGAAGTGGTACTTTAAAGGCTTTTGCTATTTTTTCACCGCCACCACTTCCAAAGATCTCCATAACATCTTCTTGGCCTGGCAGTCTTAGATATGACATATTTTCAACAATACCAAGTATAGGGATATTATTTTGTAAAAATAGTCCTACACAACGTCTCACATCTGAAAGTGCTACTTTCTGGGGAGTTGTAACAATTATTGCACCTTTTATGGGAATAGTGGTTGAAACAGTAAGAGGAGCATCTCCAGTACCAGGTGGAAGATCGACAATGAGAAAATCAAGCTCTCCCCAATTAACACGTCCTAAAAAGTCCTTTATTGCCTTATTGACTAGTGGTCCCCGCCAAACAATTGGCGTTCCCTCTCCAGCTAATGTGCCAGTTGACATCATCTTAATGCCATATTTTTCAAGGGGAATTAGCATCCCTTTTGAGCCTAATGGCCTTTCTTTAATTCCAAGCATTATTGGAATATCTGGGCCGTGCATATCGGCATCTAGTATGCCAACCTTATATCCTTTTTTAGCAAGGGCAACTGCCAAATTTACTGCAACTGTACTCTTCCCTACCCCACCTTTTCCACTGGCAACTGCAATTACATTTTTTATTTTCTTCATGCCCTCCATTTCAGATGGGGCATGACCGAAAAGCTTTGCCCGTTCTTCAGAGGTCATTGTAGTTAGAACTACAGACACCTCTTTAATTTCAGGAATATTCATAACAGATCTCTTAACATCTTCTTTTATCTTATCTTTTAAAGGACAGCCTGCCATAGTTAAAGCAACAGTTACTCGAACCTTATCACCTACAATTTCAACATTTTTTATCATTCCTAGATCCACAAGTGACCTTTTAAGTTCTGGATCTTCAACTTTTTTTAACGCCTCTATTATCTTTTCCTTTGAAATAGCCATTCCCAACCACCTTTTTGAGCCTTATATTTATTTACGATGATTTAAAATAAAATAATTTTAACACATATGTAAAAAATATGGCAAAAAAAAAGAAAAGACTTGATATAAGGTTGAAAGAAATAGGACTTGCTCCAAACAGGTCCAAAGCACAAGCATTGATAATGTCGGGATCTGTCGAAGTAAATGGCAATATTGTCACAAAAGCAGGCTTTTTTGTAAGTAACGACGATAATATTGTATTAATTCAAAAGGGCTGTCCTTATGTAAGTAGAGGGGGACTAAAACTTGAAGCAGCTATAAAATATTTTAATATAAATGTAGAAAACAAGGTTTGCTTAGATGTAGGAGCATCAACAGGCGGATTTACAGACTGTCTTTTAAAACACAAGGCAAGGCTTATTTATGCCTTGGATGTAGGTTATGGCCAGCTTGATTGGGGCCTTAGAAATAGAAAAGAGATTATAAATATGGAAAAAACAAATATCCGCCATGTTACAAAAGAGTTATTTCAAGAGGCTCCAAGCTTTGCAACAATAGATACCTCTTTTATCTCTCTTAAACTTGTTATTCCAAGCGTGTTAAAGGTGATGGAGGAGAAGTGCGAAATTGTTGCCCTTATAAAACCTCAATTTGAAGCTGGTAGAGAAAAAGTTGGAAAAGGTGGAATAATAAAAGATAAAAAAATACATCAAGAGGTATTAAATAATCTCACCTCTTTTTTTAAAGATCAACTTGATCTTGAAGTTGTTGGCACTATTGAATCGCCAATTCTTGGTACTAAAGGTAATAAAGAATTTTTAGCATATTTAAAGAAGAATTAGGAGGATAAAATGTCCGGCCTTGATTTTGATATTCTAGAAAAAGATAAGGTCGAAAGCGAAATAAAAGAGCCTCCAAAATATAGAGTATTACTTCATAATGATGATTACACGACCATGGATTTTGTTGTAAAAATACTTGAAGAAGTCTTTCATAAGACTCCAGCAGAGGCTACAGCGATTATGTTGCATGTTCACAACAATGGAGTTGGTGTTTGTGGCATTTATCCTGCTGAGATAGCAGAAACAAAAGTTGACACAGTTCATGCAAAGGCAAGAGCGGCAGGTTTTCCGCTACTTGCCACAATGGAAAAGGTATAAAAATGGAGTTTATATAACTATGATAAGTAAAGATGTAGAATTAATGTTAGGGGCAGCTGCAAGGGAAGCCCACCTTAGAAACCATGAATATTTGTCTCTTGAGCATCTTCTTTTTGCAATAATTCACCATGAAAAAGGCGAAGAGCTTATAACTGCATGTGGCGGCAACCTTGAAAGACTGAAAAAAAGGATAGAAAATTTTTTCAATACCCATCTTGAAAAACTTTCCAAGGGAACCCAAGAGACTCCTCAGCCTACTACCTCTCTTCAGAGAGTATTGCAAAAGACCATTTTGCATGTCCAGTCGGCAGGCAAACAAGAGGCTGATATAGGAGATCTTTTAAGTGCACTTATGACAGAAGAAAATTCCTATGCTGTGTATTTCTTAAAGCAGGAAGGGATTACGCGCCTTGACATCCTAAATTACATTTCACACGGGATAGCTAAAGTAGAAAGTACAACATTTACCCCTAAGTTAGCTAAAACAGAAGAAGAAAAAACAGAATCAGGCGCATCTGTTCAAACAACTAAAAAGAGCTCAGTGCTTGAACGGTTCACAATTAACCTTACAGCAAAGGCAGCCTTAGGGCAAATCGACCCATTAATTGGTAGAGAAAGAGAACTTGAGCGTACAATGCAGATTTTATGCAGGCGTAGGAAGAATAATCCTATCTTTGTTGGCGAACCTGGTGTTGGAAAAACTGCATTGGCTGAAGGTTTGGCTTACAAGATTTGGAAAAAAGAGGTGCCCCAAGCACTAATTAATGTTGAAATTTATGCACTTGATCTTGGCTCACTTTTAGCTGGTACAAAATATAGGGGTGAGTTTGAACAAAGGCTTAAAGATGTTATTCAGGAATTAAAAGCTAGAGACAATGCTATATTATTTATAGATGAAATCCATACAATTGTAGGTGCAGGAGCTACAAGTGGTGGAAGTCTTGATGCATCAAATATTCTTAAGCCCGTGTTGGCAAACGGAGATATACGTTGTATAGGCTCTACTACTTATGAAGAATTTAGAAATTTTTTTGAGAAAGACAAAGCTCTCTCAAGACGCTTTCAAAAAATAGATCTAAAAGAACCCTCGATTAGTGAAACAATAAAGATCCTTCATGGGCTGAAAAAGCATTATCAGGAGTATCACAATGTAAAATATACAAAAAGTGCAATTGATGCTGCAGCCAAACTTTCAGCCAGATATATCGGTGACAGACATCTCCCTGATAAAGCTATTGATGTAATAGACGAAGCTGCCGCTCTTGTAAGACTTAATAAGCCAATAGATGAAAGACCAGCTACAATAACAGTAAGGCATATTGAAAATGTTGTTGCAAAGATGGCTAATATACCTGCCAAAAATCTAACAAAGAGCGATGTGTCTCGTTTGGAAGAGCTAGAACCAAGTCTAAAATCTGTAGTATTCGGACAAGATGATGCCATAACTACAGTTGCAAAGGCAATAAAAAGGTCTATGGCTGGCCTTAATCATCCAGAAAAGCCAATAGGCTCTTTTCTCTTTACAGGACCAACAGGTGTAGGCAAAACAGAACTTGCTCGTCAAACCGCTAAAGTATTAGGCATACATTTTGAGCGCTTTGATATGAGCGAGTATATGGAAAAACACGCTGTTGCTCGCTTAATTGGTGCACCTCCTGGATATGTTGGTTTTGATCAAGGAGGACTTTTAACAGAGGCAATAAGAAA
>CAYMRT010000110.1:0-2063 GCA_964392885.1 uncultured Desulfobacterales bacterium
ATTTTAATATAATGGATTATCCTTCTCCTGCTGGCGGCTGTGTGTTAACAGATCCTATTCTTTCAAGGCGTTTCAAAAAAATTTTTGATAAATGGCCAAACTTTACAGCTAACGACTGTGTCTTGGCCCAGATAGGAAGACATCTTTTGTTGCCTGGAGGGAGTTGGCTTGTTATTGGCAGAAATAAGTCAGAAAATCAGAGGCTAAAACAGCTTGTTAAAGAAAAAGATTTTTGTTTAAAGGCAATAAATGTTCCTGGACCTTTTTCTATTTTAAGATATTTTCAAGCTGAAGATGATCTAGAGCTTGCCAGTAAAATCATTGTTAGATATACCAAGGGAAAGAAACTTCCTGCACAAGTTGAGGTGGAAAGAATAAAAAATAGTTATAATGAAGTTTACAACGTAGAGGCTTTTCCTTCTGATACACAAATACACTCTTTAATGTTTTAAAATCCCTTGTGCTTGACATAAAACCTTTAAGAAGGCATCTTAGGGAGCTTAAGAAAAAGAAAAAAGGGGAGAATATAGAGGGCCATGCTTGAGATAATTAGACAAAACGCAGCCTCCTGGCTTATGAAGTTTATACTGGGAGCTATAGTTGTAGTTTTTATATTCTGGGGCGTTGGCACATTTAGATCTGGAAGGCTTGATGTGCTCGCTAAGGTAAACGGGGAAAAGATCTTAGTTGAAGAGTATCAAAAGGCTTATAATGCCTATGTGGAACGGCTGAGAAGGCTTTACGGTGGAAATATTCCAGAGCAGATCTTTAAGATGATGAATGTTAAAGAGCAGGTTTTAAATCAGCTTATTGATTTTACCCTTATCAAACAAAAGGCTCGTTCTATTGGTCTTTTTGTAACCGATAAAGAGATTCAGCATGTTATTTTAGGTATCCCATCTTTTAAGCAAAATGGAGTTTTTGACAGGCGGCTTTATGAAATGGCCCTCAGAAATGCCCGTATGACACCTGTTGACTTTGAAAATCAACTTCGCCAGGAAATGCTTACTCAAAAGCTTATGAATATAATTGGCTCTGGTCTTTATTCTACAGATTCTGAAGCCCTTTCATATTTTAAGTATCAAAATGCCATGCTCAATGTAGATTTTTTGAAGCTCGATGCCTCTTCATGCGTAAATGAAGTGAATGCCACAGAATCTAGGCTTAAAAAGTGGTATGAAGAGCATAAGGAAACTTTTCGTACCGATCCTCAAATCAAAATTAAATATCTCCTTTTTGCAAAAAGTGATTTTGAAAAGAGCGCAAATGTTACAGACGATGAAATCAAGACTTATTATCAGGAGCACAAGGAGAAATATTATGTTCCTGAGATGAGAAGGGCTAGGCACATCCTTATAAAAGTTCCAAATGATGCAAATGCTACTGTAGTTGAAGCAGCCAAAAAGAAGCTGGAAGAGATAAAGCAGCAGATTGATAAGGGAGCAAGTTTTGAAAAGCTTGCAAAAAAATACTCTGAAGATGACGCTACAAAGGAAAAAGGAGGAGATTTAGGTTATTTTAAAAGAGGCGTTATGGTTAAACCCTTTGATGAGGCTGTCTTTTCAATGAAAAAGGGCGAAGTTAAAGGGCCTATTCGCACAACTTTTGGTTGGCATTTGATAAAGCTGGAGGATGTAAAAAAAGAGCATTACAAGGCCCTTTCTGAAGTAAAAGATCAAATAAAAAAGTTACTTTTAGCTCAAAAAGTTAAAAGGTTGGTGTGGGATGAGGCAAATAAGGCCTATGACATGATAATTGAGCTTGGAAGCCTTGAAGCCTACGCAAAAGCAGAAAACAAAAAGCTTAAAGAGAGTGAGTTTTTTTCAAGAAAAAGGCCTGCAAGCGTATTAGGAGTTAATCCAACTATTTTAGACATGGTTTTTTCTCTTCAAAAAGGTGAGTTAAGTTCTCTTTTGGAGGTGCCAAAGGGTGTTTTAATAGCAGAAGTCGTAGAGAAAAAGGCACCTTATATTCAGAAGTTTGAGAAAGTAAAAAAGAAAGTGGAAGAAGGTTTTACCGATGAAGAGTCTTTAAGGCTTTGCAGAAAAAAGGCAAAAGAAATT